>JAUVIQ010000089.1 GCA_030592655.1 Planctomycetales bacterium
AGATAGGCAATGGAGTATTTTTTAAAATGGACCCAAAAACGACCCCGAAATACGCAACTGCTTGCTCGCAAAGGACTTACGCATTTTACAATTGGCCCGAATTGTTCCCAATCGTTCCCAATTGGCCCCAATCGTTCCGAATCGTTCCGAATCGTTCCGAATCGTTCCGTTTCGTTCCGTTTCGTTCCGTTTCGGCCCGGAAACGTTCCCCCACCACGGCGAGTCTTCGCCCCCAAGGGGTTTTCCGCACCCAAGGCATTTCCGCACCCAAGGCATTTCAACTTCGCTTCAACTTCGCTTCAACTTCGCTACGACCTGCGTCGGTGAGACAAAGCCGACGTCCCCAAGGGACGTCGGCTTGGGGTCGAACGAGCCTGTCGGTAGGTATTGGAAGCAGGTCCCGCAAGGGATGCTGTGCGCACGTCAACGAATGTGCATTTTGACAATCTCGCCCTGAAAGGATAACCTTATCTCGCGTGGATAAAAAACTGGACAATTTCCGAGCGGATATTCTTGTTGTGGATGATGAGGTTCATCACGCCGAAGCGGTGGCTGAAGGTCTGGCGCGTCTGAAGCACAACGTGCAGATGGTCCATTCCGGCGCTGATGCGATATCCCGCCTGAAAAAAGAACACTTCGACGTAATCGTTACCGACCTGGTAATGGGCGACGAAAAGGCGGGGCTGGACGTCCTGACTGCCGCCCGCAAACACTCTCCCGGAACCGAAGTTATCCTTATTACAGGACACTCGGCTGTGGATACCTGCCGGACGGCCCTCCAGGAAGGCGCGTGCGATTATATCGAGAAGCCGTTGAACCTCGACGAACTCCGCGTCGTCGTTCAGCGAGCGGCGGAGCGTACTGCCCGTCAGCGTCTCATCCGCGAACTCCGCGAACACATGGACAAGCATTACGGATTCGACGGTATTATCGGGCACTCGCCCGGTATGGTTCGCATCCTTGAGGCCGTCCGCCGGATCGCCCGGTCGAATCTTCCGGTGCTGGTGCAGGGCGAGTCGGGCACGGGCAAGGAACTTGTCGCTTACGCAATTCACAACAATTCACGTCGGAAGAACGGGCGATTTGTGGCTTTGAACTGTGCGGGTTTGAGCGAGACGCTCCTGGAGGATGAACTCTTCGGGCACGTCAAGGGCGCGTACACCGGCGCGACAGCCGACCGCAAGGGCAGATTCGAATACGCCGACGGCGGGACGATTTTCCTCGACGAGGTCGGCGACATGCCGGCGGCAATGCAGGCCAAACTTCTTCGCGTGCTGGAGAACGGCGAAGTCGTCCGCGTCGGCTCAAACGAACCGGTCCACGTGGACGTCCGCATCATCAGCGCCACCAACACCAACCTCGAAGAGCGGGTAAAGGAAAAACGTTTCCGCGAGGACCTGTACTTCCGCCTTGCCGGAGTAACCATAACGATTCCGCCGTTGCGGGATCGGATCGAGGACATCCCGCAACTGATTGAGCACTTTATCAAACTCGCCAACGACGCCCACGATACGAAGGTGGCCGGCATTACCCCCGAAGCCCAGCGGACATTGATGGGATTCGACTGGTCCGGGAATGTGCGTCAATTGCGTAATGTCGTTGAGAACATGGTCGTCCTTGCCGGTGATGGGAAAATTTCCGTCGAGGATTTACCGGCCGAGTTACGCGGGACCGACCAAGCTGGCCAAGAGCAAACGACCGCACTGGTCGGAGTCAGCATTTCCGAAGCCGAGAAGCAACTCATCAGCAACACGCTCAAGATGGTGGTCGGAAACCGCTCCCAGGCCGCCAAAATCCTCGGCATCGGCGAACGGACGCTATATCGGAAAATTAAGGAATATGGACTTGGTTAAGTAGTCAGTAGCCGGTAGCCGGTAAAAGAAGGTTGTTTCAACTGACTACTGACTACCGACTACCGGCTACCAGTTCAATTGCTTCGGGGTATGCGATGCACTCCTGCTTGAAGACGCGGGCTGCCAGTGTGTCGGGCGTGTCGCCTGTGAGGACCGGAACGCATTTCTGGACGATTATCAGGCCATGGTCGTATTCGTTATCCACAAGATGAACAGTACAACCGGAGACCTTGCACCCGGCGGCCAGAACGGCTTCGTGAACGTGCCGGCCATACATTCCATGCCCGCCGAAACTCGGAAGCAGGGCGGGGTGGATGTTCAGCACACGCCCCTCGTATTTCGACGGGATTTTCCAGAACGAAAGGAACCCCGCCTGGATGATCAGATCGACCTCGGCGGCATCGAGTTGCTCGACAATCGCGGCAGAGTACGTCTCGGTATCGGGCATTTCCTTGTACGGGACGATATGGACGTCCAGCCCGGCGTCCCGCGAACGCTCGACGCCTTTGCAATCCCGGCTGGCGATTACGATGACGACCTCAGCCGATAACTTACCGTCTCGGATATATTCCAGGATGTTCACCAGCGTCCGGCCACCGCCGGACAGGAGAACACCCAAGCGAAGTTTTTTGGTTTGGGACTTACTCATCTTCTTTCGGTTGCGGATTGTCCTGTTTTTTCGCTGCTTCTTTTGCGATTCTGCCGAGGAATTCGGGCAGGTCGAGTCCGACCTGTTTGGCGAGGTCGTGCATTGGCGGAAGGGCGCCGAGCAGTCTGCCGCCCAGGCCCTTCAGACCGCCGCCTTCGCCGCCGCCGTCCCAGACGATGACCTTTTCGATCGGCAGGTCCTGGATGGCCTTGGCCTGGATGTTGGCGATTTCGGCGAATTTCTCGATAATCAGCAGGGCGGCTGCTCCGGCGTCCCCGCCGCAGGCTTCGACAAGTCGCTGATAACCTTCCGCCTTTCCGTCCAGTATCGCCTGGACGCCCTTGCCCTGTGCGGTCATGCGGGCGATTATGGCTTCAGCGTCGCCCTCTGCGATGCGGATGGCTTCCTGCTTCTTCGCGTCGGCGGCGATGACGACTTTTTCACGGTCGGCGTTGGCAGGGACGACTATTTCGGCCTTGAGGCGCGACTCCTCGCGGATTGCGCGGGCGTCTTCCGCCTTTTTCTGCGCGATTTCCTGCGCGACGCGGATAGCGCCGTCGGCTTCACGCGATGCCGATTCGCTGCGGTTTCTCGCCTCTTCCTCGGCCACTCGCTGATTGGCCCGATAACCGGCCTTGTCGGACTCAGCGACGGTTTCGGCATCGACGGCTTCCGCCTCCAGGCCGGCGACTTTCTGTCGTTTGTCGCGGTCGGCGGTGGCTTCGCCCATCTCTGCGGTGGCGTTTGCGGCGGCGACGGCGACTCGCTGGTCACGCTTTCGTTCAGCCACACCCGTCTCGCCGGTTCGCTCCTGCTCGGCTACGTCAACGTTTGCCTGGTTGATGGCCTCGGCGGCTGCTTTTCGACCAAGGGCCTTGATGTAACCCGACTCATCCTCGATGTCGCGGATGTTGACGTTGATAACGCCCAGACCGATCTTTTCCAGTTCCGACGAGACGGCTTCGTTGACCTTGGACATAAACGACTGTCGGTCGCGGTTGATGGCTTCGATTTCCATCGTCGCGATGACGGCACGCATCTGTCCGAGGATGATGTCCTGCGCCTGGGTCTGTATTTCCCGCTCTGCCAGTCCCAGAAGTCGGATGGCGGCGTTCTGCATAATCCCCGGCTGGTTGGAGATAGCGGCCGTTACCGTCGTCGGCACTGCTACGCGGATATTTTCGCGGGACAGCGCGTTTGTCAGGTCAATCGGCACGACGAACGGTTCGAGGTCGAGGAAGTCGTACGCCTGGATCAGCGGCCAGACGAACGCTGCCCCGCCGTGGACGCACTTGGCGGCTCCGCTTCCGGTCTTACCGTAGATCACGAGGACCTTGTTCGACGGGCATCGTTTGTACCGGCTGGCGATGATAAAGAACGTGGCGATAAACATGCCCAAGCCGATGAGTACCAGGATAAGTGTTATTCCTCCCTCGTCCTCGACGCCGTTGCCGGGCAATTGCGCCAGCAGGTTCATTGCTAGTGTTGCCGGGTTCATCATTTCTTACTCCTTTGTAGATTCGGTTTCTTCGACAGGATTAACTTCGATAGTTGTTGGTCCGAGAGTTCGCACGACGTTTATCGGCGTACCGGCTTTGAGCGGCTGCCCGTCGGCGGAGCGGGCTTTGACGTGCGAGACGACGCCGCTGACGGTAACGCGCGCTTCGCCCGTTCCGTCGGCGGGTATGTCCAGATAGACCGTCCCGCGCATCCCGACGCAGGTTTGCAGCCGCGGGTTTCCGGTCTCAGCCATCTTTCGCATCAGGTTCAGCGCCATCGCCATAAGCACGAAAGCGCCCATTCCCCAGAATGTCCCGTAGGCAATCGACCAGGTCAGGCTCTTTCCGGCGTCGTGGTGCATCGCTGCCGCCCAGAAGAACAGCGTCAGGAACGCCAGAACCGCTCGGAGAGACAGCAGCCTGAACGCCGCTACGCTGTCGGCTGCATCGCCGGCCGAACCGGCTTCGATGTCGCCGGCGTCCATGTCCACGTCCGCGTCAATGTCGGCGTCAATATCCATGTCTTCAGCGCCGCTCAGTCCTATCAATGACGTGATGAACTGCCAGAGGAAGATAGCGCTGAAGAATATGGCTGACCCGTAGAACCACTGCGTTACGGTTTCGAGATTTTGCCACCACTCAAACATGGCTGTGCTCCTTGATTCAGGTTTCCGCGAACATTCCCCGCTCACATGCGATGACGAAGGCTTCGCCGTATCGTTTCAGCCTTTGCCATTGCGTTCGGATTTTCCGCGCTTCGGCTTCGTCCACTTTCCCGTCGTCGGCGATGGCTCCGGATAGTGCGCGAAGCAATCGTGAAAAATCTTCAATTATCCGCTGCGTGTTGGCGATATATTCTGCGTCGATGCGGCGGTCGCTGACCTCGGGATCGTGAACGAAAAAGCCGCCCGCTCGTTCGCATAGCCATTGTACTACGTTCGCATCATTCGTGCTTTCCAGCAAGGCTGCAACGCGGTCGAGCGGATTGCGCGCACCGCTCGGCTCAATCGTGTCGTTGTCGGTGGAGGGTTGGCACCATTTATACACAAGCGACGAGGACACTCGCATATCCCCAGCCACCTTCTTAGCGCCGACCTTCTCGATCGCTTTTTGTAGGACCTGATGTGAATCCATTTCTTGCGTCCCGTCTTGAACTACTACAAGATATAGCGACTGATGTTTTTTAGTCCATTATAAAATGGAACGATTATTGGAACGGATGTACGGGTTCGGCAGGAGTAAATCGAAATGTCGGTTGAGAGCGTCGTACAATTTCGCGTCCGTTACAGCGAGACGGACCAGATGGGCACGTATTCCAACTCGAGTGCGTTGGACTGGTTCGAGTGCGGGCGGACGGAGTTTTTCAGGCAGACCGGTACGTCGTATGCTGAAATGGAGGAACGCGGCGTGCTGCTGCCGGTGATTGAATCGTATGTGAAGTACGGCGGCAGGGCGAGATACGACGACCTGCTGGAGATGACCACGGCCGGCAGGATGGTCGGCAAGGTCCGCATCCGTTGCGATGTGAAAATCGTTCACGCGGGCAGCGGCGCGCCTGTGGCTGAAGGATACACCGTCCACGCTTTCATCGACCCGACGGGCAAACCTATCCGCGCCCCGAAATGGTTCACCGATACGCTGGAAAAGTAGTCTGGGCCGACAGGTCGTAGCAGCATTGCAACGAACAACATTCAATCCTGGAAGGAAATGTTATGAGAGTTCTAATGATGACGGATTTGGAAGGTGTCAGCGGCGTTGTAACGTTCAGGGACCATTCGTATCCGGACGGACGGTATTATGAGCGATCAATGAGGCTGTTGACCGCGGAAGTCAATGCTGCTGTGGAGGGATTGCTGGAAGAGGGAGCGACGGATGTCCTGGTGATTGACGGACACGGTTCCGGGGGGATCTGGTTTGAGGATTTGCATCCGAAGGCCCGGTTGCTGCACGGCAGGCTGTCGGCTGATACGTTGATGCCCGACGATGCAGGGACTTACGATGTAGCCATGATAATCGGCCAGCACGCAATGGCGGGAGTTGAGCGTGGTAATCTGAATCACACCCAGAGCAGTAAAAACGTGGAATACTATAAACTGAATGGTCGGCTTATCGGCGAGATAGCACAATTCGCCCTTTACACCGGTGCGCTTGAGATACCAATGATATTCTTGAGTGGCGATGATGCCGCTTGCCGCGAGGCCGATGAATTGATTCCCGGCATTACCACGGTGAGCGTGAAGGAAGGGCTGGGTCGCAACTCGGCAATATCCCTATCGGCCTTCGAAGCGCGCCGTCGCATCGGCGAAGGGGTCAAAAACGCCGTCGTGAACCATCGAAAAAGCCCCGTGGCGCCGTTGAAGTGGCAAGGCCCGTATGTGTTGGAAAAACGGTTCTTCCACACAGACACAGCCGACCGAGCCTGCGCAATGCCCGGTGTCGAGCGAGTGGACAGCCAGACCGTAAGGCTCCACAGCGACAATGTTCTGGAGATCATTTATGCGTAGCGGGTGTCGTGGTCGCGGTGTTTGCCAAGGCCTTCATCACGGCGGCGTCGCGGGCGGACAGGTCGGGATAGTCTGCGTCTGAACCCACGTCCGGGCGGCGTTTCCAGGAGCGGGCGCATCGGCTGTATTTTTCGCGTGTATCCTCGACGCGAACGCCGATGGGCAGAGTTTCGGACACTGAATCAATGTCCGTGCCGCCGGCCTTTTCAATCCTCGCGTATCCGACGCCGAGGAGGTCTTCCAGTTCGCCCAGATAGGTTTCCAGGAAGGTTCCGGCTGCGGGGTTATCGTCGGCGATGGTAAAGACGGCTTCGGCGTCGAGCGGATTCTTGACGCCTGCATTTCGAAGCGCTTCGAGTTTGACCAGGCCATCGGCCCGCAGTTCCAGCAGGCGGTCCCAAATCCAGGCTGGTCCTACCTGGATTTCGTCGGAGGAGAATTGTCCGAGGTCCGGGTTGACCGGGCGGAGGTCTTCCGCCATTTCCAGCATTTGCTCGTCATATTCCGGCATCATTGCCAGGTGGACGCTGTCGGGTTCGTTTGGGCTACGGGCGGGGATATGCTCCCACGCCTCCTCGGCAGTGTGCGGAAGGATCGGAGCCAGCAGTTTCACCAGCACGACAAGCACTTCGTGCAGAACGGATTGCGTCGCCCGTCGTCGCGGCGAGTCGGGCAATTCGCAGTACAGGCGGTCTTTCGCAGCGGCCATATAGATACTCGATGCCTGAACGGTGCAGAACTCGTACATCAGGCGGGTCGCGCGGTGGAATTCGTAACGGTCGAAAGCGCCGCGAACGTCGCGGACGAGTTGGTGCAGTTGAAGCCTCATCCATCGGTCGAGCGAATGTTCGGGTAATTCGACGGCGTGTCGGACCGGCTCAAAATCGCTGCATGAACCCATGCAGAACCGAAGTGTATTGCGAATCTTCCGGTAGGCGTCTTCGCTCTGGGCGATGAGGTTTTCGCTGCAGCGGACGTCGTCGGTGTAATTCTGCGACGCTACCCATAGGCGGATAATGTCGGCTCCGCGCTTGGTGAGTTGGTCGATAACGTCGATGGTGTTTCCGAGCGACTTGGACATCTTAAGCCCGTCCTCGGTTACGACGAATCCGTGTGTCAGAACGGTCCTGAACGGCGGCAGCCCCGCCGCCCCAAGCGCAGGCAGAAGCGACAACTGGAACCAGCCGCGATGCTGGTCGGAACCTTCAAGGTAAAGATCAACCGGAATCTCATCGATGAGTCCCCGTTGCACAGCTGCGGCGAACCAACTCGAACCGGACTCGAACCATACGTCGAAAATGTCATGGCCTGTGTGGAGTTTTGCAGCGTCAAAAGCGTTCGGTTCGGCCAGGTCCGTATCGAAGACAGGGTCGTAATCGCCCAGCAGTTCCGTCGGCGAATCGGTGAACCAGCAATCCGATCCTCGCTCGGCGAAACTTTTGGCTACTGCCCGAACTGACGCGGGCGTCAGCAGAGCCTGTCCAGCCTCGTTGTAGAATGCCGGTATCGGCAGTCCCCAACTACGCTGGCGTGAGATGCACCAGTCGGGTCTGCTTTCGAGCATCCCAGCCAGGCGGTTTCGACCCCAGGCGGGGATGAAATCCATCCCACCGTCGTCGGCGTTTTTCCGGCAGGCGTCCATCGCCATCTCGCGCAGCGTCGTTCCGCGTTTCATGTCGCCATCGACGGATACGAACCATTGCTCGGTCGCACGGAAGATCGTCGGCGTCTTGGATCGCCAGTCGTGCGGGTAAGAGTGCGTGATGACCTGTTTATGAAACAGTGTCCCGGCCTTTGAGAGAAAATCCACCACCAGCGGATTGGCGTCCCAGACGCTCTTGCCGATGAGCCATTCCGGAGCGGTCTCGTCGAGCACGCCGTCCTCGCCGACGGGGCAATAAACTTCCAGGTCGTACTTCAAGGCAGTGCCGTAGTCTTCCATCCCATGGCCGGGGGCGGTGTGGACCAGTCCCGTGCCGTCTTCAAGCGTAACGTAATTGGCAGGGACGACCGGGCAGACCTTATTCTCAATCAGCGGATGCAGGTAGGTGATGCCGGCATCGACCAGTGCGGCTCCGCGAGCGGCTGCGAGAACCTCGAATTTTTCGATGCCGCCGATACCGCAGACTTTTTCAACAAGGTCGGAAGCAATGACGGCGATGATTTCCTTATCGGCGTGTGTGAATTTAACGGCAGAGTATTCGAAATCAGGATGCACAGCCACAGCCAGGTTCGCCGGCAGCGTCCACGGCGTGGTCGTCCAGATCATCAGATAGGCCGGTGCGTCGCCGGTCAGGCCGAACAGATTTTTCAGGGCCGATGAATCGGCTCCGGCCAGCA
Source organism: Planctomycetales bacterium (assembly GCA_030592655.1). Classification (GTDB taxonomy): domain Bacteria; phylum Planctomycetota; class Phycisphaerae; order SM23-33; family SM23-33; genus JAUWNJ01. The sequence continues at coordinate 8,846 of JAUVIQ010000089.1, forward strand.
GGACATAGATGCTGTCGTCTTTACGGTCGTGGTATTCCAGTTCGGCTTCAGCCAGTGCGGTTCGGTTCTCGATGGACCAGTGGACGGGTTTTAGTTGGCGAAAGATAAGTCCCTGCTCGACGAGGCGTGCGAAGACGTCGAGCACGGCGGATTCGTATTGGGGGTCCATTGTGATGTAAGGTTTGTACGGTTCGTCGATTTCGCCCAGGACTCCCAGTTGTTGGAACTGCTCGGACTGGATTTTGACGTACTTACCGGCGTATTCGGCGCATCGACGGCGGATATCGGTCTTGGGCATCTCCGACAATTCATCGCCGAGTTCGCTCTGGACGCGGTACTCGATCGGCAGGCCGTGACAGTCCCATCCGTGGATGAACGGTGCGTCGAAGCCGGTCATGTTCCTGTACCGAATGACGATGTCCTTGAGAATCTTGTTCAGCGCGGTGCCCATGTGGATATTACCGTTGGCGTAAGGCGGGCCGTCGTGGAGGATAAATCGCGGGCCGCCGGCGCGGGCATCACGAATCCGGCCGTAAAGGTCCATCTTCGCCCATCGCGCCTGCATAGCCGGTTCTTTCTTGAGCAGCCCGGCGCGCATATCGAAGTCGGTCTTCGGAAGATTCAACGTGTCTTTGTAGTTTTTCTTTTTCTCGTTCATTGGTTTTATCCGTAACTGTGGGCATTGTGCATTTATAAGTGGCCTGCGTCAATGGAGTTTGATTTTGCCGGTAACTTGTCATACCGCGCGTGTGAAGTTAGGATAACCCTGTGGCTGAAAGATTGGCAGTGAGACGATGTCTTCTATCTTCCGTAATAAGGAGCATGAGATGAGACGCTATGTAATCGTTGGAATGTTTGCGGCGGTTTTGTTTGGCACGGTTTCGGCGTTATCGGCCGACGGGAAACTCTATCACCTTTCGAAGGTTCCGAAATTCTGCGTCGGCGACAGGGCTGTCGCAAAGGAGACAGATGTTTCTGGAGAGACGGTAACAATTGCCGACGGTAAGGTTGTCAGCAGGAAAAAAACAAGCGAAGACGCCAGAATCGTCTATGAAGTAACGGAGGTTGACAAGGCCGGGAAGATTCAGGCCTTCCGTGTTAGCATCATCTCGGCCAAGGCGAAGTTCGACATCGCGCTGCCTGCACCGGACAAGAAGCGGATCGCTATCGAGAATATCCACTTTATCGCCCGGCGGAAGGGTCTGGATTTCGATGCCGACACGACCACGGTCGTCAGCGAAAAGGACAAGAAACTCAAGGCATCGCAGATATGGCTCCTGAAAAAGCACTGCCGGAATGGGATTACGTTTCCCATGTATCAGGAAGAGGATGCCTTGCTTATGCCGACCGAACCCGTTCCCGTCGGGCATAAGTGGAAACCCTCGCGCGAGATGCTGGACAGGTGGACCGAAGCCAGTAGTGAGGCGAAGAAGGCCAACGGCAAGGCCGTCTCGGCTGAATTCCGATTCGTATCAGTAACCGACGGCGTCGCGCTTATTGAAGGCGCTTTCGTCGTGGAAGCCACCCTCGCGGGCAAAAGGGTCAAAATGGCGGCAAGGGTAATTGCAAAGATCGACACAGGGTCCGGGCGGTGGGTAGGCGAGACCTTATTTGGACCTATCGTGCTGAAGATGCAGGGGGCATCGGTGAAAATAGATAGTCGGAGCGAAGACACGGCGAGTTTGACCCCCGGCAAAGGCAAGGTGTCTGCGTTACCTAAAAAAATCTTCAAAATCGGTTGGAAGCGACCGGGCAAGGATACCAACAACCACATAGACAAAACCAAAGGGTTCAGCCTGAACGTACCGGCTGGATACGTCGCCCGAAAGGCTCCTCTCAATGAGAGCTTCATAGCGAAATTCGTTGATAAACTCGGGCGGGGAATCGTGGTAACGGAAGACAGTACCGATTACCCCGTGGAAATTGATGAGATAGTCCGGGAGTTCCTGGCGTCCATGCGGGACGACGACGACTCGCCGCCTGGTTATACCGTTATCAAGCGTGAAAAAGTTACACTGGCGAATGGCATCCCATCCGTTCTGATAACCGCTAAAATCCACGGCGGGAAGGCAATCCTTCTGACCGTTATCGCAATTGACGGTGAGCGAATAATGACCGTTTCGACCGGTGCCCCGACTGATATGAAGGACCTGTTGGCCGAACTGAAAAAGACCTTAAAGACCCTACGCATTTTCGAGCCGGATTACACCAAAGCCCCGCCGGAGGCTTCAGGCAAGCCATAGCCATTTTTTTAAAAAAGGAACCATTTTGAGCGAAGATATTCATCATAATTGCGGCGTGGCGGCGGTGTATCGGCTTGGTAAATCGGCGGGCGACGTTACCGCGATGCTGCCGCAGATGCTGCTGGACCTTCAGAATCGCGGTCAACTCGCAG
>JAUVIQ010000047.1 GCA_030592655.1 Planctomycetales bacterium
CATCATGAAGAAGGATCTGCCTAAGCAAGGCTGATACTCTCCGCGTTGTGAAAGTTTGTAGGGTGGTGCAGGTTCTGTTTCCTGCGCACGCCTTCGCTGAGGCTACGGCGTTGCAAGCACGCGATTGGTGGATGGGAAATTCCGTGTGCAGGAAACTTCAACCTGCACACCCTACAACTACTACAACTTATACGAAATATTTGACGCGATACCTCGTTAAACGATACGATTGTTAAAGAATAAGGTTGCGCACTGCAGGGAGACAGATCATGAAAGCGAAAACTATCAAGGCCGTTATTATGGCCGGCGTTGTATCTGCAATGGTGATCCCAACCGTTGTGAAGGGGCGTCCATTGGGTGTGCCGGTCAGGGTGCCCACTATATATCCCCCGCCCATCGACGCTTTCAGGCGGATGCGTCCTCGCCCACCGTGTTGGATGGCCTGGTGGGAAGCCAACCGCGACCCCTATCTTAAGGTCATTCCCCAGGACACCCATTCAGAAGAGATGCAATCGGCGTCCAGCAGCGAAGGGGGCGTGCAGAAACCAGATCAAGAAGCCCTGAAAAAAAAATACCGCAAGCAGGCAATGGAAGCATTGCAGGAGGCATTGAAGTCGAAGTCGCGGCGGGTTCGTGGTTCGGCGGCCTTGGCCCTGGGACAGATAGGCGCGACGGAGACGCTCGATCTCTTAAGCGAACTGGCTAAGAAGGACAAGAGGGTTCAGGTTCGCCAGGCGGCCATTATTGCCATTGGTTTATTGGACATTCCCAAGGGCGAAGAGATTCTGTCCGGCATCGCCTCCCGGCCTTTGCCGAAATCCAGGAATAATTATTCCGGTAAACCCAGTGATCGCCAGGCTGCCTTGATGGCATTGGGTTTGATGAGTCGATTGAGTCCCGCGACCACTGCAGGACTTCAGAAAACGGGCAGACGGTCGCTCGTGATGTCGCCCACCATGGCATGGGCGCTGACGCGTCCGCTGGACCCGGTGGATCCTGCCGCACCCAATCTGCACCGGGGAGTGGTCGGATTATCCTTGAAACATAAACTGTCTGAGGAGACGGGCATGTCGGCACGGGACCCGGTGGATCCTAGCGCACCCAGTCGGTATCATGGGGGAAAGAGCAGAAGCTATCTGAAACGTAGGCTGGCTGACGCGTCGATCTTAACGGCATCGGCGTTTTCCTGCCGGGCAATGTCGGGGCGGGAGGATCCTGCCAATTCCAAACTGTTTAAGTATGCCCTGGCCAAAACGAACGTTCCGTGGATAGCCAGTGATGCGATTCTGTCTCTGGGGAGAGAGGGCAACGCCAGGTACGCCGCCAACCTTTCGGCAGTTTTGCTGGCTATGCCCAGGGGCAAGTCCCTGCCGGCCTACAAAATGCTGCAAGACCAGGATGATCGTCTCATGTACCTGTGGAAGGTGCGCAAATCAAAAATAGTTCGCCGGGACATTCGTGAGTATAACGCACGTTGTCCAGGAGTAATGTCCCGGCACATTCGTAATTATAACGCACATCATTCAGAAACGGCTCGCCGGAACATTCATAAGTATAACGGACGTCCTGCACCCCCGACCAGGTATAGTGGATCCCTGCCCGGTGGTAAGAAAGTCCAACCCGATCATAAGAAAGCCATGCCCGGTTATTCCGCAGCCTGGCGCGGTTATGAGAAGGCATTCCGCAAGGCAATTGTTGGATCAATTGTAACGAAAAAAAAAGGCCGACGCAGTTGGAACCGCCCTGTTGATTCATATCTGCAACTGCATTACAGCGGTAAGAATTACGATGCGGCGGGGCACCAGGATCTGCTGCTTTGCGGAAGATGCACCAGATGTGTCATATACGACTACACCTGGCTGGGACTAGGTGACGGAATGAAGAAAGTGAGAAAACTTATGTATCGTATCAACCTTGGTGTTGAGCCGATTTTGCAGGCGGATATTCGCGCCTCGGCGGCGATCGCTTTGGGGCGGATAGACAGTCCGGTTTCGCGTTCGGCATTGAGGAAGGTGCTGGCCGAGAAGAAGGATTATGATGATGAGTACGACTGCAGCGATATCTACAAGTCGATGGCCATCATGTCTCTGGGCCAGTTGGGCGATACCCGTGCGTTGCCTGCCCTGGTCGAATTGCTTCGTCCGACGGCGCCGCGTGGGGTACTCATTTCCAAGGGAAAACTTCGGTCTCCGCTTCGCGGATTTGCGGCATTGGCGTTGGGGCTGTATGCCCGTCCGATAGAAACGCCCTCGTCCGAGGGCGTCGTGAACCGCAAGGGTTACGATAAGATCGCCCTGCTGCTGGCTAAGATACTGGTCGATGTGAAGGAGAAGCAGGATTTTCGCGCCGCTTGCGCCTTGGCGCTCGGTTTGAGCGGGCGAACCGAAAACCTGAAGTATCTTCAGTCCGCCGGCAAGAAGATAGGAAAGCGCGACGATATCCTGATTGGTTATGTGATGCTGGCCCGCGGAATGCTGGGAGATAAGACGATCCTCAAACCGGCCGAGAAGTTTTTAACAATGTCCAATAACAGGACGGACAGAAATGGCGTTCTGGGCCGACGGGCTGCCGTGCTGGGGCTGGGCTTGACGAAGTCGCGGGAGGCCATTCCGGTGCTGGCAAACTGCTGGAGCCTGGGCTATCACGTCAATCGTGAGACAGCGCTGGCGATGTCCCTTTGCCAGGGGTTCGGCGCGACGGAACGGCTGGTGAAGGCGATGACGGAAGCGCCCAAGCCGAAAGCCAGGGCCCTTGCGGCTCGATGCCTTGGGCAGTTGTATTCCAGGGAACGTCCATCGCGGTTGGCCCGCCTGAGCAACGACAGCAATTACAGGATGCGGACGCCGCGTCTGATGTTTTATCGGGAAATGGCCAACGAGTTCCTTTACACATACCTGCTTGCCCCATTGGCCAACGAGTGGAAGACGATTGGAGCCGATTAATGTCAAAGATGCCACCCGCCGTTCCGGGCTAGGATTTTTTCTTATCGTTCGCCTTTGGCGAGGTGGGTTTGTCTTTGGGGGAATCCTTTGTGGAATCCTTTGCGGGTTTGGGGCTTGAGGTGGATTTTTCCTTTTTGGCGTCCTTGTGGTACGAATCGCTGCGATAATCGGTCTGGTAGAACCCGCTGCCCTTGAAGATTATGCCCGCACCCGCGCCGATGAGTCGACGCACGCGGAGTTTTCCACACTTGGGGCATTTCCTTATCGGCCTGGCGGTAATCGACTGGAACAACTCGAACTCGGCCCCGCAGGCATCGCATTGATATTCATACGTCGGCATGGCTACTCGACCTCATCGGAATTATCATCGGATGCCTGTGAGGAAATTATCACCCTCGTCGGCCTAAGCACACGCCCCCTGAATTCGTATCCTCGCTGTAGTTCCTTCAGAACGGTCGGCGTATCGTACCCTGCCGATGGTTCGGTCATCATGGCCTCATGCCGCTGGGGATCGAACGGTTCGCCCTGGGCGGCAATAGGCTTCAGACCGTGTCGGCCAAGGATTTCCAGCGCCTTGTCGTGGACGAGTTGCATTCCTTCGGATAGCGGGTCGTCCTCGGCTGCGTGATCCAGCGCTCGCTCCATGTCGTCCAGAACAGCCAACAGGTCTTTGGCGATTTCAGCGTTGGCGAACTCGCGTGCATCGGCGATTTCCCGCCCTGCTCGCTTCTGGTAGTTCAGGTAATCGGCAGAGAGCCGCTGAAGGCGCCCCAGAAGGTCGTCGCGCTCATCCGTCGGTTTGCCGGGTCCGTCAGCGGCTTCGACCTGATCCTGTTTGTGCTTTTTCTTCGTCATATCTTTTTCTCGCCACAGAGGCGCAGAGGACACAGAGAATAAATAGAATTAAAAAAGATTTTCTGTTTTTTTGATCTCTTGCACCTCTGTGTCCTCTGTGTCTCTGTGGCTATCCGAAATACTCTTTTAGTTTCTCGAAAAATCCTTTTTTCACCGGAAGGACGTTGATGTCTTCCGTATCAGCCAATTCCCGCAGGAGTTGCGTTTGTTTTTTTGTGAGTTTCCTCGGTACTTCGATGAGGAACTGTACTATCTGGCTCCCTTTTCTTCCCGATCGCGCATCCGGCAATCCTCGGCGTTTGAGCGTGATCGCCTCGCCGTGCTGCGCGCCGGGCGGGACGGTAACTTCTTCCCTGCCGGCCAATGTCGGCGCTTCGACGGTCGCGCCGAGCGCAGCCTGCGTAAATGTAATCGGAACCTGGCAGAGCAGGTCGTTTCCGTGTCGCACGAGGAACGGGTGGGGTTTGACGCTGACGTAGCACCTCAAGTCGCCCCTGACGGAGCCTTTTTCGCCGGGTTCGCCTTCGTTGCGCATGCGGACGACCTGTCCGTCGTGAACGCCCGGCGGGATATGAACGGACAGGACTCGTTTCTTCTTCGTCCTGCCGCTGCCTCGACAGTCGCTGCACGGGTCGGTGATGATGGTCCCCGCGCCCCGGCAGGTGGGGCATGTTCTGACCATTCGAAAGAACCCGCCGCCTGAGGTTTCTACTTGTCCGTATCCCCCGCAGGTTTTGCATTTTTCGGGTGTCGTGCCCGGTTTCGCGCCGCTTCCGGAACAGGTCTCGCAGAAGTCCATCCGCTCGAATTCCAGCGTTCGGTCGGCTCCGGTGGCAACTTCTTCGAGCGTCAGTTCAACTTCGGTTTCCAGGTCGTAGCCACGCCTTGGCCCGCCTCGCGCACCTCCGAAACCGCCTCCGAAGATGTCCCCGAACATACTGAAAATGTCGCCGAAGCCCATGTTGGAGAAATCGTGCATACCCGCGCCGCGCAGGCCCTGGTGTCCGTATTGGTCGTAGAGTTGCCGCTTCTGCGGGTCCGAGAGAACCTCGTAGGCTTCAGCCAATTCCTTGAACTTCGCTTCGCCCTCGGATTTGTTGTCGCCTTTGTAGTTATCGGGGTGATACTTCAGTGCGCTGCGGCGGTAAGCGCGCTTGATGTCCGCCGCCCCGGCTTCGCGGGGAACGCCCAACACCTCGTAATAATCACGCTTTTCCATTGTTCAAATTGCGGAATGCGGATTTCGGATTGCGGATTCTCAAAAATAGACAAGGGCGCTCCGGCTTACCGCCGAGCGCCCATGTCTTTTTCTTCTCAATCCGCAATCCGCATTCCGCAATCCTCAATCAGATGATTGCTCCGGCGATCTTTTCTTCTTCGCCGTCTTCGACTTTCTTTTCGTTGTAGTCCGTAACCATGACGTTTGTCGTCAGCATTAGCGACGCCATTGACGCAGCGTTCTGAAGCGCGGTCCGGCTGACCTTGGCTGGGTCGATGATGCCGGACTTGACCATATCGACGTACTCGCCGGTTGCGGCGTTGTATCCGATGGTTTTTCCGCGTTCGAGGATTTCTTCGACGATGACGGCTCCGTCGGCTCCGGCGTTCGCGGCGATCTGCATAGCCGGTGCTCGCAGCGATTCAGCCACGATATCGACGCCGATCTTCTCGTCGCCGGAGACCTTCGCCCTGACCTTGGTTACCGCGTCGATAGCGTGCAGCAGCACGACTCCGCCGCCCGGGACGATTCCTTCCTGACTGGCAGCCCGCGTGGCGTGCATCGCGTCGTCGATGAGGTCCTTGCGTTCCTTCATCTCAGTCTCGGTCGCAGCGCCTGCCCTTACGACAGCCACGCCGCCGGTCAACTTCGCCAGTCGCTCCGCCAGTTTTTCGCGGTCATAGTCGCTGGTGGTATTTTCCATCTGGTTGCGGATCGTGTCGATACGGGCGGCAATATCCTTCTTCGTGCCTGCGCCTTCGATGATGGTGGTGGTGTCCTTGTCCACGATGAGTCGCTTGGCTGAACCGAGCATCGACAGTTCGACGTTTTCCAGTTTGATTCCCAAATCTTCGCTGACGACCTGCCCGCCGGTCAGCGTAGCGATGTCGTCGAGGATGGCTTTACGCCGGTCGCCGAAGGCAGGGGCCTTGACGGCACAGACCTTCAGTATCCCGCGAAGGCGGTTGACTACCAGTGCGGCCAGCGCTTCGCCCTCGATGTCCTCGGCGATAATCATAAGCGATTTACCGGTCTGAGCGATTTTCTCCAGCAGCGGGAGCATGTCGCGGATGCTGGAAATCTTCTTCTCGTGGAGGAGGATGAGGGCGTCTTCCATGACGCATTCCAGCGTATTCGGATTGGTCATAAAGTAGGCCGAGATGAAACCTTTGTCGAACTGCATACCCTCGACGAATTCCAGTTCTGTCTCTGTGCTTTTTCCTTCTTCGACGGTAACAACGCCGTCGGGCCCGACCTTCCCGATTGCCTCGGCGATAAGTTCGCCGACCCGCTCGTCCCAGTTGGCTGATACTGTGGCGACCTTTCGCAGGTCGTCGTTACCCTTGACGGGTTTCGACTGTGCGGCGATGTCCTTGACAGCCGCTACGACAGCCGCGTCGATTCCGCGTTTCACTGCCAGCGGGTTCGCGCCGGCGGCTACGTTCTTCAGTCCTGTGCGCATAATCGCTTCAGCGAGGACGACGGCTGTGGTCGTCCCGTCGCCGGCGTCGTCGGATGTCTTGGACGCGACCTGGTTGACCATTTTGGCGGCCATGTTGGCGAACGGATTGGCCAGTTCGACTTCCTTGCTGACGGTAACGCCGTCTTTTGTAACCTTAGGCCCGCCGAAGGATTTTTGCAGAAGGACGTTCCGCCCCGTCGGTCCGAGAGTAACTTTCACCGCAGCGGCCAGCGCCGAAGCGCCTTCCAGCATCACGCCGCGTGCGTCGGTATCATAAAGCATCTGCTTGGCTGACATTTCTGTTGCTCCTTATCGTTTTGAACCGCAGAGATCGCAGAGACCGCAGAGTTGAAAAACAGAAAAATCAGTTTCCAAAAATCTGTTCTCTGCGCTCTTTGCGTCCTCTGCGGTAAAATTATTTTTCAATAACGGCCAGGACGTCGGACTCTTTGAGAATGACGTACTCTGTCCCGTCGATCTTGACTTCCGTGCCGGTGTACTTTCCGTAATAGACCTCATCGCCTTTTTTCAGGCCCATTTTTCCGCGTTTTCCGCTATCGAGCATTTTGCCCGGGCCGGTGGCGACGACTTTTCCGCGCTGGGGTTTTTCCCTGGCTGCATCCGGAAGGACGATCCCGCCGGCGGTTTTTTCCTCTGCTGCGGACTGCTTCACCAGAATCCTGTCATCTAACGGTTTCACTGCCATCTTATTTGCTCCTTGTTCGTTTATCTGTTTGTTTTCAAATTGGAAATCACATAGTGATGCCTACGGCATTGAAAATCGGAAATTGGAAACCGATTTACATCATTCCGGGCATGCCGCCCATGCCGCCCATGCCACCCATACCGCCGCCCATACCACCCATTCCGCCCATGCCGCCTGGGGGCATTCCGCCGGGCATACCACCGTCATCATCTGATGGTGCTTCGGTAACGACGCAATCGCACGTCAGAAGCAGCATAGCGACGGAAACAGCGTTCTCCAGCGCGGATTTCGTTACCTTGGCTGGGTCGATTACGCCGGCAGCGAGGAGTTTTTCGAACTTCATCGTATCGGCGTTGAAACCGAAATCGTCTTTACCTTCGCGGACCTTTTTGAGCGTAACCGACGGCTCTGCGCCGGTGTTGGCGACGATCTGCCGGAGCGGTTCTTCGATAGCGCGAGCCACGATTGCTACGCCGGTGGCTTCGTCGCCGGTGAGTTTCAGGCCTGCCAGCGCCTTGGCTGCGCGAATAAGCGCGACTCCGCCGCCGGGGAGGATTCCCTCTTCGATGGCTGCTCGCGTGGCGTGCAGTGCGTCTTCGATACGGGTTTTCTTTTCCTTCATTTCCGCTTCGGTGGCGGCTCCGACGTTAATCTGCGCGACCCCGCCTGCCAATTTCGCCAACCGCTCCTGCAACTTCTCGCGGTCGTAATCGGAAGTGGTCGTTTCGATTTCCGCCCGGATTTGATTTATCCTGGCTTTGAGGTCTGCGGTCTTTCCGACGCCTTCGATAATGGTGGTGTTGTCGTTGTCGATGGTAATTTTCTTTGCCGTTCCCAGGTCGGAAAGCGAGACGCTTTCCAGGTCGATTCCGAGGTCCTTGGTGAAGACTTTCGCGCCGGTGAGGATTCCGACGTCGGCGAGCATTGCCTTTCGCCGGTCGCCGTAGCCCGGGGCCTTGACCGCGCAGACCGAGACGATTCCGCGGAGTTTGTTGACTACCAGCGTCGCCAGTGCTTCGCCCTCGATGTCTTCGGCGATTATCAGCAGGGACTTTTTGGACTTGGAGACGTTCTCCAGCAGCGGGATGAGTTTTGCGATGTTGGAGATTTTTTCTTCGTGGATGAGTATGAGGGGTTTTTCCAGTTCGCAGACCATTGCTTCGGGATCGGTAACGAAGTGCGGGCTGAGGTATCCGCGATCGAACTGCATACCCTCGACGACATCTACAGCCGTCTCGATTCCTTTTCCTTCCTCGACGGTAATGACGCCGTCGGTACCGACCCGCTCGAAAGCGTCAGCCATGACCTTACCGATGGTGTGGTCGTTGTTGGCCGATATGGTCGCGACGTTGATGATGTCGTTTTTATTGGAGATATTGACGGGTCTCGCCATTTTTCCGAGCGCGTCAGCGATTTTGGCTGATGCTTTGCGGATTCCGCGCGTCAGCGCCATCGCGTCAGCGCCGGCTGTTACGTTCCGCAGGCCCTGTGCGAAGATCGCCTGTGCCAGGACGGTCGCGGTGGTCGTTCCGTCACCGGCGACGTCGGAGGTCTTCGAAGCCGCCTCCTTGAGGAGTTTCGCTCCCATGTTCTCGGCTTTGTCCGCCAGTTCGATTTCTTCGGCGACTGTAACGCCGTCTTTTGTGATTGTCGGCGCTCCCCACCCCTTATCGAGGATGGCGGTTCTTCCGCGAGGCCCGAGCGTGCTCTTGACCGCATCGGTTACTTTGTTGACGCCTGCCAGAAGTGCGCTTCTGGCGTCGCTTTCAAAGGCTAACTGCTTTACTGCCATAGTGAAGTTCTCCTTACATAATGGCGAATTATCTTTATGCCCCGACCTTCTCGGCGCGGGTGTCGTACCGGTCGGTACACAGAACCACCGCACGGACCTTTCATAAGGCCTGCCGAGCAAGCAGCAAGGCGTGTGCCGTGAGCAATAACCGCTTTGAGGACAAGGGATTAGCGAAATCCGCTGTATTTGCTCCCGGCTGCAAACCTGTCAGAAAAGACACCCCCGGACGGGGAGAAACGGCGATTTTGGCAGGTCTGCGCGCATGGTACACGATAAGGTTAATACGCTCGGTATGCAGAGCATCCTGCCGGTCGCGGCTAGCGGTCTGTCTCACGCACTGGTTTATCTTCGCACTGTGGCTGTCGCTGACAATTCGAGATCGTCGATTTTACCGGAACTCAACAGGTTGCAGGCAAGCCCCGCCACCATCGCGGCGTTGTCGGTGCAGTATTCCATAGCCGGTATTCGCACGTCCAGGTCGAGTTTCTTGCCTAGTTCCGCAACGGCCTGTCGCAGGGCGGAGTTTGCGGCTACACCTCCCCCTACGATGAGTGTCCGCACGTCCGTGTCGCGGTCTTGCCGGGCGAAATTGACGGCCCGCTTGATTTTCGTACGCATCACATCGACGACAGCGGCTTGGAAACCGGCGGCGATGTCGGATATTTCCTTTTCGGTCAGGCCATCGGCCCCGTGGGGGTGTTCGATTCCTTTTTCAACGCCGTCGCGGATCGCGCCTGGGACGCCGTTGACGTGGTACAAAACGGCTGTTTTTATCCCGCTGAACGAGAAATCCAGCGATTGACCCTTCAGAAGCGAACGTGGGAATTTAATCGCGTCGGCTTGCCCGTTTCGTGCGGCTTGGTCTATCGCGGGCCCGCCGGGGTAGCCAAGTTTCAGTATGGCGGCCACCTTGTCGAAGGCTTCGCCGGCGGCGTCGTCGATAGTCGCGCCGAGCAATTCAAGTTCGTTCGGCGAGCGGCACAGGTACAGCGAGGTGTGCCCCCCCGACGCAATCAGCGCACCAGCAGGGTATTCAATCGGTTCATCGTCCAAAGCCGGCGCCCATGCGTGGGCGTGGATGTGATTGACGCCGATGAGCGGAACCCGCCAGACCCACGCCAGCGTTTTGGCAGCCATCAGTCCGACCAGAAGCGAACCGATAAGTCCGGGTCGATTAGCGACGGCGACAGCGGCGACGTCAGTCGGTGCGATATCGGCTTCGTCGAGCGCCTGTGCGATGACGGGGTTAATTGCTTCGAGGTGTGCCCTTCCGGCGATTTCCGGTACGACTCCGCCGAAGCGGGCGTGCAGGTCAGCCTGTGAAGCCACCACGTTGGAAAGGACTTCCCGACCACCGGCGACGACGGCGCAAGCGGTCTCGTCGCAACTGCTCTCGATACCAAAGATTAAACCGGGACGGTTACCTATTTTTGAGGTCAAACCTTGGTTTGACCTCAAAAATAGGTAACCGTCCCGGTTTAATCCTTTTCTCATGACGACAAACTAACCAATCCCAAAACGACCGTCAATCCCGAAAACAGGAAACCGTCCTGTTTGTTCCGTTGACACCTTTGCTGGAAACGTTCTGTTTGCAGTCTGCTCGTATAACGTTATGATACCGGCATGTCTCATAGTTTAAAACGTATCGCCATTCTCGGTTCGACCGGAAGCGTGGGCCGGCAGGCGCTGGAAATAATCGCCGCCGATGAAAGTTTGAGCGTCGTCGGTCTGTCGGCGGGAGCGAACTGGAAACTCCTGGCCGAACAGGCAAAGACCTTCGACGCCGACGCCGTCGCCATCGCCGAACCCGAAGCCGCCAAAGAACTCGCTTCAGTCCTGGCCGAAGGAACCGACCTGCTGACCGGGCCGGAATCAATGAACGATCTTATCTGGCAGGTCGAACCCGATATGGTTCTGACGGCTGTAGTAGGTTCGGCTGGGCTGGGACCGACTCTGACGGCGATCAAGTGCGAAGCGGACCTGGCCATCGCCAATAAGGAATCGCTGGTAATGGCCGGGGCGATTATCATGCCGGCAGCGCGAAAGGCGGGTATCAACGTCCTTCCGGTCGATAGCGAGCATTCAGCCATCTTTCAGTGTCTCATCGGACACGAGCACAAAGATGTTCACCGCGTAACGCTGACGGCATCGGGCGGGCCGTTTCGAAACAAAACGCCTGAAGAGGTCGAGCACGCCACGCTGGCAGAAGTGCTCAAGCACCCCACCTGGAAGATGGGGCGGAAGATTTCCGTCGATTCGGCTACGATGATGAACAAGGCCTTGGAGATAATCGAGACGCATCACCTGTTCGACCTTCCGCCCCACCGGATAGAGGTCGTCATTCACCCCGAATCGATTGTCCACGCTTGTGTGGAGTTTTTCGACGGAAGCGTCCTGGCGCAGTTGTCCCGCCCGGCGATGACCACTCCGATAGCCATTGCGTTATCTTATCCGCAGCGGCCTGCACACCCTTCGGCTCCGCTTCTGGACCTTGCCGAAGCCGGGGCTTTGCACTTTGAATCGGCTGACGAGCAGCGTTATCCCGCACTTGAACTGGGTTACGAGGTGGTCCGTCGCGGTGGAACCGCCGGGGCCATTCTCAACGCCGCCAACGAAACGGCTGTCGAAGCCTTCATTGCCGGGCGAATCGAATTCGGGCAAATCGTCGGGATAGTCAAAAGGGTACTGACCGAAACGCCGATAAAAACCGAAATAGATTTAGAAACAATCCTCGCCACCGACAACGAGGTACGGCGGCGAACAGAAGAAATAGTAATTGGTAATTCGTAATTGGTAATTGGTCAAAAAAGACCTGATACCGAATTACCAATTACCAATTACCAATTACCAATTACGAATTACGGAGAAAAGATGGAAATTCTGGCAGTTGACATTGGAATGTACTGGTCTCAATATGTCTGGCCTTTCACGATGTTCCTTATCGGCCTGTCGCTTGTGGTCTTCGTTCACGAACTGGGACATTTTCTGGCGGCTAAGTGGGCGGGCGTGGCGGTTCAGGAGTTTGCGCTGGGTTTCGGTAAAAAGATACTCGGATTTCGTCGCGGCGAGACGCTCTATCGCATCAATGCCGTCCCACTTGGCGGATACATCAAGATGCTGGGGCAGGAGGATTTCAACCCCGGCGCAACGGCTGAACACGACCCACGTTCCTGGCAACGAGCGCCCGCCGGTAAAAAGATAGTGATTCTCTCTGCCGGCGTGGCGATGAACGTCGTCTTCTCGATTGTTGTGTTCGTAATCGTGTACATGATCGGGATACGCTTTGTCGCACCGGTTGTCGGATCGACCAAGCCGGGGTTACCGGCCGCTACGGTCGTCCTGCCGGATAAAGTCGCCAAGGCCATGGGAGTCGAAGAGGCTATCGGACTGCCGGACGGAAGCCGAGTCCTGGCGATTAACGGAAAAAAAATCCGCCGGTTCAACCAGATCATGATGGCGGCAGTCCTCAGCGACGACGACGAGACATTCGACCTGACAGTCGCCAGGAAAATCAAAGGACGCGAGATAACTTTCAATGTAACGCTGACACCCAAAAAGAGCGAGGTTGGCCCGTTCGGTGAGCATTACATCTTTGGAATCGGCAGGCCCTTCAGCACCGTAATCGAAGAACCGGGCAAGGAAGGATACGCCGGCGACGAGACATTCGAAAAGTATGACAGGATCGTCGAGGCCGCCGGTACTCCAATCGAAAATTTCCCGGATATTACCCCCGCGCTTCGTTCCGGTGCGGGAAAAGAAGTGGAATTCGTCGTCGAGCGGAAGGGACAAAAGGTCCGCGTAAAGGTCAAGCCGATGGAAATTACCGGCAGGACAGGTGGGAACGACAAAGAAAACCTCTCGATCCTGGGGATGTCGCCGAGAATCCGGGTTGCAGCGGTTTTCAAGGACTCTCCCGCCAAAAAAGCAGGACTGAAAATCGGCGACATTATACTGACCTATGCCGGTGAAAATTCTCCAAGCCGGGCCGAACTGCTCGAAATCAACAAGAAATTCGCGGACACCGAAGTGTCCATTCGCGTGCTGCGCGACGGTGAAACGCTCGATTTGAAGATCACGCCGGCGGCGGGGCTGGTCGGGATTATCACCACAACCGAGCAGGACAAGGTATTGGTAGCGAGTGCCTATCCCGACTCGCCCGCCGCCAAGGCCGGCATCGCCAAGGGCGCCGTCATCACGAAAATCAACGATACGCCGGTCGATACATGGGCGCAAATGTATGCCGCACTACGATCATCCATCGGTAAAAAAGTCGTCTTGACCTATACCACTGCCGGAAGCAAACAAAAAGGCGATGTCGAAGTTCTGACGAAGAAAACGTTCGATCCTGAAAAATACTCTTTCACCACGCCCGCTATCGGAGCAGTCTCGATCCTGAAGACCGACCCGATCCGGGGAAATCCGCTCGAAGCGATTGCCTGGAGCGCTGAAGACACAACTGCATGGATGATCTCGGTCTATAAGTCTCTGCGGAACATCTTCAAGGGACGGGCGAGCACGAAGGGGCTTAGCGGCCCGGTTGGTATCGGCGCTATCGCCGTCGCAAAAGGCAGAGAGGGTATAGTTGACCTTGCGTATTTCATGGCGATGCTGTCTGCGTTGGTGGCGGTGTTTAACTTCCTTCCGCTACCGGTACTCGACGGCGGGCACGTTGTGCTTACATTAGTCGAAAAGGTCCGAGGCCGACCCATACCGACCAAAGTAATGATCGGTATCCAACTGACCGGATGGGTGCTTATCGGTAGTCTATTCCTGGCTATTACCTTCCAGGACATTACCCGACATTTCTTCGGGAAGTGGTAGAGGAGATTTCTCCAATGGCATCTCGCGAGCAAATCGGCGTTGTTATCGTCGGCTGTGGGACGGTCGGCGGAGCGGTTGCACAAATCCTGACACAACAGGCCGACGAACTGACTGAACGGGTCGGCGTCTCCATGCCGCTTCGGGCAATCGTCGATGTCGATTTCGCCCACGCCAGGGAACTCCATCTTGACGAAAACCTGTTCTGCACGGACCTCGACGCCGCCATTACCCGCGAAGACGTGCAAATAATCGTCGAACTCGTCGGCGGAACCACCATCGCAAAGAAGATTGTCGCCCAGGCAATCACCGCCGGCAAGCACGTTGTAACGGCCAACAAGGCGCTGCTTGCCCATCACGGTGTCGAACTGCTATCGGTCGCAAGGCGACGCAAGACGGTTATCGCATTCGAGGCCAGTTGTGCCGGGGCGATACCGATAATCTCGTCCCTGATGGGCGAACTGGCGTGCGACCGGATCGACGCGATGTACGGTATCGTCAACGGTACGTGCAATTACATTCTGACAGCAATGACCGAGCACGACCAGACATACGCCGATGCGCTATCCGTCGCGCAGGCCCAGGGCCTGGCTGAAGCCGACCCGACGCTCGACGTTACCGGCGTGGATTCCGCCCATAAACTGACCATAATGGCCGACCTCGCCTTCCGACGACGGACCAGATTCGAAAAGATTTACGTCGAAGGCATCGACTTACTTGAGGCCCGCGACATTAACTACGGGAAGGAGCTGGGCTACGTCGTGAAATTGCTCGCCATCGCTCGCCGTCAGGGCGATGCGATCTCCCTGCGAGTGCATCCGGCGTTTATCTCCAAACGCCACCCGCTGGCGTGGGTGTCGGGGCCTTTCAATGCCATCAGCGTCTATGGCGAAAACTCAGGACATACAATGTACTACGGACGCGGAGCCGGAGACCGACCAACCGCCGCCGCCGTCATCGGCGACATCGCGTCGGTGGCCATCGGCAACACGCAACGACAATTCCAAACGCTGAACGTCTGGCCCGACCGACACGAAGACGCGAACCAACTGGATGTTTCTGCGGTGCAATGTAGATATTACCTCCGACTACAGGCCGAAGAACATCCGGGAGTATTCGCAAAAATTGCGAATGTCCTCGCAGATCAGGATATAAGCATCTCGTCGATCCTGCAGCACGAACCGCACACCGAAACCGACGAAAGCGTCCCGATGGTCATCACCACATACGAAGCCATGGAAAGCAACGTGCGCACAGCCGTGGACGAAATGAACCGCCTTGACGTGATAAAACAACCTTGCATCTGTATCCGCATGGTAGCGGAACATCCTGAACAGACAGGGACCAGGGATTAGGCTGATTGCTGATGATCCCCCCGCAATGCGGGGGGCTGATTGCTAAATAATGAAATACGCGATGATTATTCCTGACGGGGCAGCGGACCTGCCGATGGACGAACTGGACGGAAAGACGCCCCTGGCCGTAGCGGACATTCCCAATATGGACTGGATCGCCGCCAACGGTAAGTGCGGAACGGTGCGAAACGTCCCGACGGAGATGCCCTGCGGCTCGGACGTCGCAATTCTGTCGGTACTGGGATACGACCCGAAAAAATACTACACCGGAAGAGCGCCGCTGGAGGCTGCCGCCAGGGGCCTGGAGATCGAACCCGATGAATGGGTCTTCAGATGCAACCTCGTTACGATTATCGACGGGATAATGGAAGACCACTCTGCCGGGAATATCTCGTCCGAAGAAGGCGCAGCCCTGATTGAGGAACTGAACAGTGTCCTCGCAAATGACCAACTGCGTTTTCATCCCGGCGTCTCATATCGAAACTTAATGACCTTCTCAGGCCAGGCCGACGTAACAACAACACCCCCGCACGACATCCTCGGCGAAACGATTGCGCC
>JAUVIQ010000069.1 GCA_030592655.1 Planctomycetales bacterium
CGACCGGGCAGTCGGCTCCGCTGATTGTCTCGCCCAAACCGCCCTGCTCGTCGTCGCGGCTGTCCAGCGACATCGGCCTTGGTCTGGCCTTAATCCGCCGGATGCGGTCCCGGACGAGATTGGCGGCGATGCGAAACATCCAGGGTTCGAATTTGCCGCGATCATCATATTGGCCCATCTTTCGTACCAGGCGAACCATTAATTCGCTTACCAGGTCTTCAGCCTCATGATGCGATCCGGTCGCCCGGAAAAAATACCCGTAAAGCCGTTGGCCATAAACAGCCAGAAACTTTTCCCACGCACCATCAGCGCCCGCTCGAACAGCGGTAATCACTGCCCCGGTTCGTTCCGGGCCGATCTGACGATGCCGGGATTCTGCCATCTGCTCTGTCCTGCTTAACGCCGCCGAAGGGACGGTATTGCCCCTTGACCATAAAACATCATACAATCATATAGCCCAAGCCGTACAGATTGGAGATACTCAAATGAGAAAATCGACAAAAGTTTCCAGACGGTATTTTCGGTTTTTGGCGATTCTTATTGTTTCAGCGGCGTGCCTGCCCGTCGTTGGCTGTAGTTTAGGTCAGCTTGCCGACGCCGGCGCCAAGGTTACACTTGCTGCCGAGCACGGTACGCTGTTCTACGCCTTCGATACGCTGGCGCATCCGGAAAAATCGACCGAACTTCTGGCCCAGGTCATTTACGTCAAAAAATTCAAGGAGGCCGAGAAGGCTACGGTCGAGTTTTCACTTGGCAAAGAGTCGCTCGGAGAAGTGCTCACCGACAAGGACGGATACGCGCGTTTGAAGTGGGCGCCGCCGAAGGCCGGAGATTACGAGATAAAGGTCAAAATCAAGGCCGTTCCCGACGACGACTACAAGGAAATGCTGAAAGTTACGCCGGCTTCGCTACTGGTCTCTGCCTGCCCGAAGGAAACACGCTTCATCGTGATTGACCTGGACCATACGGTGGTGGCTTCGAGTTTTTTCAAGGTGCTGACGAGCGGGGCCAAGCCGATGTCGAAGGCCGACAGGGTCGTCGGCGAACTGGCGAAAAAATACGGCATCATCTACCTGACGCATCGGCCTGACCTGTTGGGCAACAAGTACTAGAATTGGATGACGGACATCGGCTTCGTCCGTGCTCCGCTTCTGGTCAGTTCGCTTAAGCAGATCGGCGACAGCAAAAAGTTCAAGTCGGGTCGGCTTGCCGAATTGCGAAAGGATTTCCCGAATATCCGCACCGGTATCGGCGACAAGATTGGCGACGTCGAGGCCTACGTCGCCAACGATATGACGGGCTACCTCATTCCGAATTACAACCGCGACGACGACGATGCCGACGATTTACGCAAACTCGCCAAAAAAATCCGCAAACTGGATAAGCGGATTCACGTCGTCGATGGCTGGGACGAAATCCGCGCCGCCATCCTCGGCGGCCAAAAATTCCCCGCCACTGCCTACGCCGACCGACTCGAAGCCCGCGCAAAACAACTGAAAGAAGAGGAAAAGAAAAAAGACGATGATGACGACGACGACGATGACGACGACGATGATGACGACGACTAATATCAAAAAAAAAGCCCGAATGGACGCCCGCGCATGACCGACGACCCGACAACAGTAGCGAAACTCGATGAACTGCTGACCGTCATCCGAGGCTACGACGATCCCCGTCGGGCCGGCGGCGAATGGAAGCAGGTGTACAGGCTGCTGCAGAAGACCGACCTGCCCGGCGCCGGCGTGACGCATGTGGTGGGGATGCGCGACGTGGTTCGGTTGGCCGAACTGATCGCGCAGCTTCGCTCACCCGCACCTGCATCGGAATCTGCGCAGCCCGAGGCCCCGGACGCCGAGACCTGCAAGCGGGCCTTGCGGGCGTTCCGCAGGAGGCGGAAACTTACTCTTCTGGACGACGAATCGAAGATCAACAGCCACAGCCCGTTAACCAAGGGCGCGGACTCGCACGCCGCCTGCGCCATTGTCCCGCCAAGCGACTGGCCGGAATCCGTCTGGCGGGAACTGGTCCGCCAGGGTAGGCTGTGTTACATCGGCCACGGGTGCTACGACCTGACGAACTAATTGGTAAGATCGAAAAACAAGTGCAGCAAAGCACGAGCGTACTGCCCATGTTTTTCGTAAGATGGGGAATCCGATGATGATAAAGAGCATCGCAGCGATCAAGAACCTCGCAGTCTTCAGCGACTTCGACTGGGATTCAACTGTGCGTGACAGGAACAACAGGCCTGTCCACTTCAAGCCGCTGAACATAATCTACGGCCGGAACTACTCTGGCAAGACCACCCTCTCCAATATTCTCCGTGCGCTTGAGACCGGTGAATTATCTGACAAGTACATCGACCCAGAATTCACGGTCGAATTTACGGACGGAATGATTGTAGATCAGACATCACCCAAAGCCCATTCCTGCACCGTGCGTGTGTTCAACGAAGATTTCGTTCGGTCCAATCTAAGCGTTTTCTACGACGAGGAGCATGGAATCGCTTCTTTCGCTGTCTTGGGAGACAACAACGCTGAATTCGCAAAGCAACTGGAAGCGAAGGAGAAGGAACTAGGTTCTAATGAGACGCCCGGAAGCCTGCTGGCCAAAGAGTCAGATCGCGCTACTGACTGGTCAACGGCTCAACGCGCTTACAATTCTGCATTTGAGGCACGGGAAGATCAACTACGAGATAAGGCCAACGCTCCCGGCAAAGGAATCAAGCATAACAAGCTCTATGGCGACGCCAACTATGACATCCGGAATGTCAAAGATGACGTTGATACAGTCAGAAAAACGGGATACACCCCGCTGACCGAGACGCAGACTGACGAACTCGAGGCTCTTCTGGATGAAACTCCGAAGCCTGATATACCCGAGTGTGCCTCACTATCGCTCGAATACAAGACCGTTGTTACGGAGGCTCAGTCGTTAGTGGAGCGTAGGATCACGGCCACTGTGCCAATACAAGAACTGCTTGATGATGCACTCTTGCAGGAGTGGGTCCGGGCTGGGCGTGAGCACCATGAGAACAAGAGGGAGACATGCGGATTCTGTGGCCATCGCCTACCAGACGACCTGTGGGTAAAGCTGGACGGACACTTCAACACGGAATCCGAAACGTTACGAAAAGAAATTATCTCTTTGATGGATCGGCTAGACGTGGAGATTGAACGGGCGTCCTCGTTGATGCATGTTGATGTGGAAGCATTCTACATCGCCTATGCTCCGCGGGCAAAATCGCTGGCATCAAAGATCAAAACCAACATAGATGCCTACAAAGCAGCACTGACTGGCGTGGAGAAGGCTCTCCACAAACGTCACAAGAATATCTTCAAAATCAGCGTCCTCCCCGATGCGGAGGACGTGTCGTCAACGTTGGAAACTCTTCGCGATGAGTACGAGAGCCTGCGAGGCCAATCCAATGATTACACGCCATCCCTGAATAAGAAACAGGCTGAAGCACGTACGTCATTGAGGCTTCATGATGTGGCAGGCTTCATCTCAACTATTCAGTACGACAAGCAAAAGACAAAGATCGGTGTGCTTGAGAAAGATCTAGCCAGTAAGAGGAAAGAGCTCGACTCCGCTACCACAGACGTGTTGGCTGCACGCAAAAGGATTACGTATCTCAAGGCACAGATGACGGATGAGAGATACGGGGCCGAGAAGGTCAACGACTACCTGAACCATTACTTCGGCCACCCGTCTCTATCATTGCAGGCGTTGGCGAATGATGACGATGAAGAAACGCAGTATCGCTTCGAGATCCACAGGGATGGCAGCCGCGCCTATCACCTTAGCGAAGGCGAACGTGGGCTGATCGCTTTCTGTTATTTCATAGCACGCCTGAAAGACGTCAACACCAGCGGCAAGAAGCCCATCATCTGGATTGACGATCCGGTGTCGAGTCTTGACGACAATCATGTGTTCTTCGTCCATAGCTTGATCTACAACAACATCGCACAACCGGGTGCATTTGACCAGTTATTCATCTCTACGCATAGCTTGGCCTTCTTGAAGTATCTGAAGCGACTGCCCGGAGGAAACGGGGAGCATAGGGCATACTTTATCGTTCACCGTACCGGGCCTACTACGAGCACCATCCAGATAATGCCAAAGCATCTGAAGAAGTATGTGACGGAGTTTCACTACCTTTTTCATCAAATATACCGATGTGCTCACGCAGACGATGCAGGCGGGCCAGATGTCGATGTCTACTACAATTTTGGAAACAATGTCCGTAAGTTCCTGGAAATGTATCTTTATTTCAAGTATCCGGATGTAAAAGAAAGTGACAAGAACAAGTTGGCTCGTTTTTTTGACGACGATCCCTTGGCAGCTTCTTTGGTAGGCAGGTTTGACAACGAGTACTCCCATCTTCAGGGCTTGTTAGAGAGAGGTCTTATGCCTGTCGATGTGCCTGAGATGAAACGTGTGGCTGAGTTCGTCCTGAAGAAGGTTGAGAAACATGACCCCGATCAGTACAGGTCTCTGGAGGCCAGCATCGGGGAATCTTCGGGTCAGGGGGGTTAAGTATTATCTCGTGGGCGTGCGGAGTCGTTTCTAATGTTGTTTTGTAACAGGCCTCCGCTTTGCCGAAGGCATGCTACGCATAGCGGCGGGTGATCAAGGACCATCCGCCCAGCCCCCTTTTTCTCTTTCCCGCCCCGTTGGGGTCGAAGTGAAGAAACAGCGGTCCGGTCTATCCACTAGCCGCGAGTGGAAACGAGCGGGTTTGACTCAACGGTGTTGGCGGAATATCCCGCTCCCTACCGGTCGCGGCTAGCACGCCAATGAAAAAATCTATCCGTTCACGTTCGCGCGCGCAAACGCGAACGTAAAAATCGGGGGGCCGAAAAATTCCAAAAAAACTTTTCCCAAGGCCACCAAGGACTTACGTCGTCGCAATCCGTTTTGCGTTCGCGTTTGCGCGCGCAAACGTGAACGCAAAAGATAATAGTGGAGAAGGTGTGCGATGAGGCATGCCCCGTGATGTTTTTGGTAAGTGAATAAGAGAAGACAGGGACTCGGGACTTGGGATTAGGGACTAGGAAAAGCAGAAAAAAACGGATGAACCAGTCAACCGGTCAACCAGTCAACTGATTAACCGGAATACCGGCCTTCGGCTCTGAGGCTCAGGCTCGAAGAGAATACCGAGGAATCCGCAATCCACAATCCGCGATCCGCAATGGTACTCTGGGCCGTTTAGGTAATATAGGCAAGAGCGGATTTTCTAAAATGGGCGAAAAACCGACCCCCAAAACCGTAACTGATTGCACGCCAAAGAGTTACGGATTTTGCAATTGGCCCGAATTGGCCCCAATTGGCCCCAATGGTTCCCAATTGGCCCCAATCGTTCCCAATTGGCCCGAATTGGCCCGTTTCGTTCCGTTTCGGCCCGTTTCGGCCCCGAAAAAACCCCACTTGCTGAATTTCAATCAAAATGACGAAGCGGCGGGTTTTCGGTGGCCGTTGGATTTTCCGAATCGTCGGGTACGAGAGGAATTGTTCCGCGTTGTTCCGTTGTTGCGCTTGGGTATCAGTACGACATTTTCATCACCGCCCATGAATTCGCAGAGTTCGTCGTATAACCCCCTGCCCGGCGCGACGGACCATTCATTAGATGCGCGAACGGCAACCTTCATATCGCTCGGACCGGCGGGGACGACCTCGATGTTGACAGGGCATTGACCCTTATAACGATGGAATATCTCGCCAAGGCCTTCCAGTTTCTGCTTATCGGGCGACTTTCCAAGACGGACCGTAACCGCGCCCGTCAGATTCTCGATGGATTGTTCAATCCTGATGACCTGATCGACGATAATCTGCGGCGACTGGCGTTTGCGATCTACCGAACCGGCCAGGAAGACAATGGCGTCTTCGGCGAGCATTTCACCAATCCGCTCGAACGTCTCGGCAAAGACGACGCACTCGGCTGACCCCGTCAGGTCCTCAATGGTCAGGATCGCCATTTTCTTCCCAGCCGACCTTCCGGACTTCGTAACCCGCTGCCGAACCGAGGCGATCATGCATCCGATAGTAACGACGGTGCCTTCGGCGAGGCTGGGGAATTTCGCGCAGGTCGCCGAACCCAGCGAGTCCAGTTCCCGCCCGTATCCGACCAGCGGATGGCTGGTGATATAGAATCCGAGGGTTTCCTTCTCAGCCGTCAGTAGTTGCATCTCCGAAAGCGCCTCAACCTTTGGAAATTGCGGTGGCGGTTTTTCCTTTCCGCCGAAAGACTCCGTTCCGAAGGCTCCTTCACCGAAGAAGTTCATCTGCCCACTTCGGCGGTCGTCGGCGACGGTATTGCCCAGTTCGATGGCGCGATCCACAGCCGCCAGCATTGACGCGCGATGTGCGCCGAGCGAATCGAACGCGCCGCACTTAATCAGGGCCTCGATCGTTGAACGATTGACTACTCGCAGATCGACATTCTCGCAGAAATGGTACAGGTGCTCGAATCGTCCGAGGTCTTCCCTTGCGGCGATAATCGAAGCGACCGCCTTTTGCCCGACGCCTTTGACAGCCGCCATACCGAAGCGAATCTTCTCGCCATCGACGGTGAAATCAGCGCCGGAAGCGTTGATTTCCGGTGGGGCGACGGTGATGCTCATCCGCTTGGCCTCGTTCATGTACTGGACGACTTTGTCGGTGTCGCCGCTCTCGAACGTCAGCAGTGCGGCCATGAACTGGCGCGGATAACGCCGCTTAAAATAAGCGGTCTGGTAAGCGATGATGGCATATCGCGTCGAGTGGGCCTTGTTGAAGCCATATCCGGCGAAACGCAATATCAAATCGAACAGCCGCTCGGCTTCCTCGATTTCAATACCGTTCTCATGCGCCCCGGTCAGGAAGGCAGGCCGCTCGGCGGCGATGGTTTTTTCCTTCTTTTTGGAGATCGCCTTAATCAGCGTCAGTGCGGTGTTCAGGGGCAGTTTGCCCAGGCGGTTGAGCACCTGCATTACCTGTTCCTGATAGACCATAATGCCGTAGGTCTCTGCCAGGATGTCATCGACCAGCGGGTGAACGGAGGGTATTTCCTCGCTTCCGTCCTTTCGTTTGCAGTAAGAGCCGATGAGTTCCATAGGCCCGGGTCGGTACATGGCGTTTGCGGCGATGAGGTCTTCGATGCGGTCGGGCTTCATCCTTTGCAGGAGGTCCTGCATCCCGCCTGACTCGAACTGGAATATCCCGTCGGTCTGCCCGCTGCGGAACAGGTCGAAGACTTTCGCATCGTCCAGCGGTATGGTTTCCGGGTCGATGTCCTTTCCGGTATCGACCTGGACCAGGTCGCGTGCCCGCTGGATGGTTGTCAGCGTCCGCAGGCCGAGGAAGTCCATCTTCATCAGCCCGATTTTATCGCAAGTCGGCCCGTCCCATTGTGTTATGGCGTCGTCGCTGTTGGTTTGTTTGCAGAGCGGGATGAGATTTTCCAGCGGTTCGTCGGCGACGACGACACCGGCGGCGTGAACGCCTGCGTGCCGGGACATGCCTTCAAGTCGCATGGCGTGGTCGAACAGTTCGCTGACGCGCTCGTCGTTATGGACCATTTCCTTGAGCGTCGGCTCAGTCGCCAGAGCGCCCTGGAGGGTCGTTCCGAGCGCGTCGGGGATTTTCTTTGCGATGGTATCGACTTCGGGAAGCGGGATGTCGAGCACACGCCCGACGTCGCGGATGGCAGCGCGGGCCTTGAGCGTCCCGAACGTGATTATCTGCGCGACGTGTCCGTATTTCTCGCGGACATAGTTGATGAGTTTGGGACGGCCTTCCTGGCAGATGTCGATGTCGAAATCGGGGTCTTCTTCCCGCTGCGGGTCGGTGAATCGCTCGAACAACAGGCCGTAGCGCATCGGGTCAACGTCGCTGATGCCCAGGCAGAATCCCATCAGCGTCGCGCATCCGCTGCCGCGAGCGCCGCAGGGGATACCGTTGCTCTTTGCGTGCCGGACCATATCGTGGACGATCAGAACGTAGGAGCAGTACCCTTTGCCCTCGATGGTTTTGAGTTCATGGTCGAGGCGTTTTCGGTGTTCGTCGGTGATGTCGGAGCCGAAGCGTTCCTTCAGCCCGATTTCGCACTGCCGGCGGAGATAAACTTCCGCCGATTCGCCGTTGGGGGTCGTGAAACCCGGAAGGTGCTTACGTGTGAAGTCCAGTTCGAGGCTGCACATCTCGGCGATTCGCAGCGTGTTATCGGCGGCACCGGGCCAATCGTTCAGCGCCTCGCGCATTTCGCGCGGGTCTTTCAGATAGACCTGCGGCGAGTAGTTCAACGCTCCGCCGTCGGCGAGGGTCTTGCCCGTCGAGATACAGGTGAGGACCTCGTGGCTTGGTTTGTCGTCGGCAGTGAGGAAGTGCACGTCGTTGGTGCCGACGATGCCGATGCCGAGCCGGCTGGCCAGGGCGGAGAGTTGGTCGTTGACTCTTTTCTGGTCGGGAAGGTCCTGGTTCTGGACTTCGAGGAAGAACCGTTCAGGACCGAAAATGTCGAGATATTCGCGGGCGATACGCTCTGCCTTTTCGTCCTGACCGGTCAGGAAGGCGTGAGGGACTTCGCCTTTCAGGCAGGCTGACAGGCAGATCAGGCCTTCGTTCAGTTCGCCCAGCAGTTCGCGGTCGATCCTCGGCTTGTAGTAGAATCCTTCCAGATACGCCCGGCTGCTGAGTTTGACGAGGTTTCGCCAGCCTGTCTCGTTCATCGCCAGGAGGATCATGTGCCATGAGGCTTCGGACATTTTTCCCATCGAGCGGTCGGAGCGTGTGGTGGGGGAGATGTAGGCCTCGATTCCGAGGATCGGTTTGATGTCGGCGGCCCGGCAGGCGGTGTAGAACGGAATCGCGCCGAAGAGGTTTCCGTGGTCGGTCAGGGCCAGGGCGTCCATACCCATTTTGCCGGCTCGCGCGATGAGTTTACCGATGCGGTTCGCGCCGTCCAGCAGCGAGTATTCCGAATGTACGTGCAGGTGTACGAATCCGTCCATGATAAGGTTCCGCCGTCGTTGAAGAAGAATAACAGATCGTCTGAAGCAATATACCAGTTGGACACCGAAATTCCAATTGTACTGTCTGATAATGTTGATACGACTACAGAATTATTCTCATATTAGCGATATAACAGGCATGGAAACATTTTTCATTTCAAATTCGGTGATTCTTGCGAGCGGTTGGGGGGTTCCTGCGACTTTGGCGATTGTCATTTCAGTTGTTTTAATCGGATGGGTGATATTCGTCTTCAATCGTCTCGTCCGCGAGAAGAACCTTATGGCCGAGGGCTGGAGCGGTATCGACGTGCAGCTTCGCCGCCGGCGGAACCTTATCCCCAACCTCGTCGAGATCGTCAAGGGCTACAGCGACTACGAGAAGAGCGTCCTTGAGCGGATTACCGAACTTCGCGCGCGCAGCGACCGGGCCAAGGATATGAAGGAAACCGAAACCGCCGAGAACGCGCTGACCGATCAGATTAAGGGCCTGTTCGCATTGGCTGAAAGGTATCCCGACATCAAGGCCGGGGCGAATTTCCTCGACCTCCAGGAGCAGTTGTCCGAGATCGAGGATCAGTTGCAGATGGCACGTCGTTATTACAACGGGGCGGCGCGGAATTACAACATCCGCGTCGAGCGGTTCCCCGGCAACATAGTCGCGGGGGCTTTCGGCTACCGTCGGGCGGAGTTCTTCCAGATAGAAACCGCCACCGAGCGCAAAGCCCCGAAAGTGGAGATGGATTGATGTGAAAAAAATGGATTGAAATTTCCGGACGTCCCCGGAATTCCCTGTCAATATACCTCCTTAACGTCCGTTCTCCTACCTGCGTCTATTTTCGTGTTTTCAACAGAGCAAGAACATTTTTTTTGATCCCAATCTTATTTCCATTTGAGATAGCGTTCGCCTACCACAGAAGTCTCCATCTCTTCATTCTGTTCGCGTTTCTTTACATAAACTTGAATACCACTCTTGGTGGGAAAGAATACTTTGATTGTGAATCGGGGACTTTTGCGATCTCTAGCCAAAACTTGAACCCGAATAGTATGACTATCCCCTCCAGACGGCGCGGCTTTTGGAGATAAGGTCTGGTAATTTGGCACATAACGCCCTTTTTCAGCGTCGAGCATCGCTAAAGCATCATCAGCTGATGTCGCTTCACATAGACTTCCCGAAAGGCTTCTTGCGAAACACAAATTTGCCTCACCGTAATTATCTGGCGGTGAAGGGTTGCGGATCCCATAAATAATCACTACCGCGATTACTAAACATATACAGAGCGGCATAAGCCCCCATATTACAATCTTACCCGTAGCCATTTACTTCCGGTACACCCTAAGAGTTCTTATTTTGGTAGTCAGTGCTCTAAAACTATGTTCCGATGCCCATAACATCCCCCCCTTTGCCAACGGTATTGTCCACAACCTCACATCTTCACCAGCCGAATTTTTCATGGCGCTTATGGCACCACTTTCGCAGGCATATAGAATTATCCAGGATAACTTGTAATTAATTGCTGCTTTGACGTCAGTCACGCCAAAATACTCCCCGTATTCTGCTACCAAAAAACCACCGTCCCCATGTCCTAGAAAGCCCCAAGCGGCAAGGTTTCTGGAGTGTTCCTTCAAGCTATCCAATATTAGACCCTTATCAGCGTGCCTATATATGATAACGTGGTATTTCCTCCGTAAGAAATAGTTCTTCATTTCTTCCGTTCTACGTAAAAAGATGTAGTTGTAACCGATTTGGGATATTGCAAGACTGGTGTATTTCGTCCACCCAACGTTCCAATCCCCCCAATTGATAAGAGCTACATTGGGCACCGTTACCTTTTCTCCTGGACAAATCTCAAAGTTAACCCTCATGTTTCCTCCGGGAAGCATCAACCCTTTCGTATCCTTCCATCCATGAAGTACGGTTTCTCCATGATGTACCGTCCGGATGGTGTTGCCCGTTGGAATGTCCAACCACGATCGAAACTCCGCGGGATCAAGGCGAACTTTTTTGGCAAGTGTTCCAATAGTATCGTTTTTTTCGGCTGTAGCGACTGCCCTTTTTTCGGTAGATTTTCTTTCGATTTTCCATAGACCGCTGGGGTCGAGTGCTGCAACTGGATTGGACTGTACATACTGATACAGGTTCGTCCCGTCGCGATATTGTCCGGTTCCGGTCGGATCGCGCGGAACGAAGCGGGTACCAGTAGCGGGAGCGGCAGAATCACCATTCGGTCCTGGATCCCGGCTGACGAATCGGCCTACGGTGGGGTGGTAATAGGCTGATGCATCGGCTGCGAAGATGGCGATAACAGTGAGGCTAACCAAAACGGCAAGGAGATATGTTCTTTTCATTATCCTGCCCCTTTCAATTGTCATTCTCGACTCGTGCATTTCTCTTGTCAAACTTTTTTCTGAAAAATTATCTGTGGGGTTGGCCGGGCACCGGCGGGCGGTGCGGTAAATGCTGTCCCGGTGTCGGTGGCCGGTACGGCTGGTATGGATTTACCGGGCCATATGGTTGGTTCGGCGGCTGCGCCATTCGCCGCATGTTGGCGCGGTTAATCGCGTTTATAAGCTCGATTTCAGTCAACGACGGGGTAACTCGCCGCTTGCGCTTGCGCGGGCGGGCAAACCCCGACTCGGCTATCACCTTGCGGGACATAATAGACAGTATGGCAACATAACCCGGA
The DNA here is from genome assembly GCA_030592655.1 of Planctomycetales bacterium. Lineage (GTDB taxonomy): Bacteria > Planctomycetota > Phycisphaerae > SM23-33 > SM23-33 > JAUWNJ01. The sequence goes on from JAUVIQ010000069.1 coordinate 11,672, forward strand.
TCGCGGGGCGCCAAACGATGAGCGTGGGTATATGCGATCAGGGCTTCGGACGTTCGGCCAATGTCCGTCAGGCAATCACCCCGCGTGCACTGGAACAAGGCCAGTTCCTCGACGGGCGAAAGAGATTTCAGATACCGCTCGTTCTTTACTTCGGCCTCGGTCATCTTGAGCGGCCAGGTCTGGTAGTACTCATCCGGGAAACTTTGCGCCCCCTCGCTCGTACACTCGATATTGAATCGTTCCTTGCCGTCCGGGCTTTCCCATCGCGCAAAGACATGGCCTTTGGCAAGGGCCAGTTTCATCGGATAACCCAGCCGCCTGCCCACAGCCACATAAAGCACCGGCATCGAAGTGCACGTTCCTCCGTTGTCGTCGTTTATCATCCCATGGATGAATATGTCCCTGGGGTTGGAAAAATCAACGTTGCGGGTACACTCACGATGATAATGGACTCCGCAATCTTCCATGAGGACCTGAAGGAGCGTATACGCACGGAAGTAACTCTCTGACTTCTTGTAAACCTTAGCATAACGGGGATCTTTGACGCGATAAAGGTGGCGATTGGTTTCGTGCCTAACGCGGGGGAGCCATTTGTTGAGCGTATCCAGACATTTGCCTATATCGAGATTCTCGGTTCCCGGTAAACCCGTTGCGCAGAGTAGGTTCATTTCGGCGATGTCAATACTTTTCAATTCTTTAGGAGTCTTGGCGAGAAGACCGCCCAAAGAAAGGCTGCGCTGATTGGTGGTTTCTGATGGGGAACTGCGGGTGGCAGGAGGATTTTTCCTGCTGAGGTGATCATTCGAAGCAAATAGAACAAACGCCCCAACCGTCAGGGTTACGCCGATAAAGAAGGTCAGAGGCCGGTTAGGAAAGGGCCTGCGAACACCGCCCCCATGCTTCGCCTCTGGCAACTTGCTCCTTGACTTGTCCTTCTTTCGTCGCATATTACCTACCGCATGGTTGTGGTGCCACCGTGCAAGGTAAGATTAGCATGACCTCATTGTTCATGTGCATCAATAAAAAACTGATATTTTTCTACCGGCACATTGCGCAATATCCCGAAAGTGGAGATTGAATGATGCGAAAGAAATGGATTAGTTTGGCGGCGGCTGTGCTGCTGTGTTGGATTTTCGGCGCTTATC
>JAUVIQ010000086.1 GCA_030592655.1 Planctomycetales bacterium
AAGATGTGATACCACCGGCGGGAGATAAACGAGCCGCGACTGCAAGGGAACGGTCAGGCCAGTGCAAAAGTCTAATGATCGCTCCCTCACAGTCGCGGCTCGTGAGGATATTGAAAGTTTTTATTCGCTCTGGTCGAACATTTTTTGTGCGGCGGCGACTATGTCGGCGGCTGAAAGGTGAACCAGGCCGAGGGCTTCTTCCGGTGTACGGGCGGATTTTGGTATGTGTCGCAGCACGAGGCTATCGACCATTACGCCTAAGTCGCTTCCGGCTGCGGCGGCGGTGATTTCGTCGGCGATACCACCGACGTAATTATCCTCGACCACCAGTATCTGCCCCCGGCAATCATCGCCAATCCGCAGGATTTCATCGGTTTCGAGCGGAAGGGAATATGCGTCGATAAGACCGGCTGACAGACCCGTCTGCTCTTCCAGCATCTCGACAGCCTGTTTGGCTACGTGGACCATGTACCCGCCGGCGACAATGGTCAGGTCCTCGCCGTCGATCGGGTGCTTGAATCCGCCGACCTGGAAGGTTTCGTTTTCGTCGTAGAGGAACGGTACGTCCGGACGGTGGGTGCGCATATAGCACATCCCGTCGATGTTGGCCATTAGTTCGGTCAGTTTGAATGCGCTTACGGCGTCGGACGGAAGCATCATCCGGCAAGCCGGCGCTCCGTCCGCCCGACGGGTGCGGGCCAGGGTGCGGAAAAACGCCACGTCCGTCAGACCCATCTGGCTTGGTCCGTCGGCTGCAAGTGAGACCCCCGCGTGCGAACCGACCAGTTTGATGTTCGCGCTTCCGACTGCCGCCATTTCAACCTGGTCGTATGCGCGTGAAAGGAACTTGGCGAAACTGGAGACGAACGGAACCCTTCCCGCCGCCGCCAGACCGACCGCAGCCGATACCATGTTCTGCTCGGCGATGCGGGCCTCGAAATAACGTTTCGGATAGTTGTCGGCGAAGAAGATGGTGAAGGTGGAGTTTCTCACGTCCCCGTCCAGCGCGACGATCCGCTCGTCGGCGCCGAGTGCGTTCAGTGCGGCTCCGTAGGCCCGACGAGTGGAGAGCACCTTCTCCTCGACCGCCTTTTCAAGCCCGACGACCTTGGCGGCGTCCGCGAACATACCTGCAGTGAAACCGCCGGCAGCGGGGAGGGTCGCCGCTTGCGGAGACGATAATTTTTCGACGCGAACATCCTCGCCTGCGTCGGCTACGCCTAATTCTCCGGCCTTGGCGTCAAGGTCGGCAATGGCCGAATCAACAGCGTCTGCGCCGAGAGGTTTACCGTGGCTGTTTTCGTCCTGGAGCGCCTTGACGCCCCACCCCTTGAGAGTTCGTGCGATAATCGCCAGGGGTTTCTCACCTGCCTCGGCGCTCAATGCCTCGAAAATCTCGTCCCAGTTGTGTCCGTCGATGATACGGGCGTCCCATCCGTAGGCCGTCAGTTTCGCCGACAGCGCGTCGGGCGATTGCTGAGGCGAGACGTATGCGTTCTGCGCCTGTCCGTTGCAGTTGAAGATCGCCACGACGCCGGTGAGTTTATGATCGACGATGAAGTCGGCTGCTTCGGCGATCTGTCCTTCGCGCGCCTCGCCGTCGCCGCAGATGCAGTAGATTTTCTTGTCGAGCCCGTCGAGTCGAGCCGCTGCGGCCAGACCGGCAGCCGTCGAAAGACCCTGCCCCAGCGAACCCGTCGCCGAATCGAAGAACGGAAAGCCGATTGCCGGGTTGGGATGCCCGTCCAGGACCGAATCGCCCGCCCGTAGCGTCATGGCGTCCTCGAACCGCAATTCCGAAGGCCTGTCGGACGTTCCGACCACGCCGCCAAGGTCGCAGTAAGCGACATAGACAGCCGGTACGGCGTGCCCCTCCGACAGCACCAGTCGATCGGCGGCGCGGTTCCACGGGTTCTTCGGGTCGTATCGCATTACGCGGTACATCAATGCCGATACTATATGCACCAGCGACAGCGCCGTCGATGGATGCCCGCTACCGGCTTCGCTGCACATCCGCACGATCTGCTTACTTAATTGAATTACCTTGCCGTCAAGGTCTTTGTACTCTGCCACGCTATATCTCCAACATTCGTGAATTTACCAAAACTACGATAGTTGCGCCCCGCAAAACGAGGTGCGAGTCGGGTACTCTACGCAATAACCCCCCGCAAGGCAAGGATGATTATCGGCACGCCGATACCACGGTGAGCGACCTGATTTTCTGGCCCTGCATGGCAACATGATTTTTGAGGAGTTTAGATATGTTTCGTGCCCATTTCGGATTGCGGATTGCAGATTGCGGATTCCATTATGTCGCGAGTGCATGAATTCCGCAATCCGAAATGATAACTGGCGGAATTATTAACCGGGGCGGTTTCTCTGTAATTCATCTTCGTTGCCGGCGGAGCCTTTCAAGCAGTTTCGCTGACTCGGCGGCGGCGTAAGGCTTCATGAGGTGGACAAGGTCCACGTATGCCTCGGTGGCGCCGATTGAATTACCATTGCGTGAAGCGTTTTGGGCTTTGGCGCGAACTTCCGAAGCCTTGGCTTTAAGAACGGCGGAAATGATTCTCACCGCGACTTCCGAACCGGCGACCTGAATCAGGGAAGTCCGAACCTCGTCATTGGAAGGAAGAATCAACGGATATGAACGTAATCCGATCCTGGGGTTCGGGTTATCGACCGTTGTGCATTTCCGCCGGAAGGTCTTTCGGACTGTGATTGCGTTCGGCGTGGCGCCGGTGGCATTGCTTGCGATCCGAATCCCTGCCTGTATAACGCCGGACTTCTCGTAATGGTTGGTTACGTAAGGCCATTCTGCGGAAAAACTCTCGGTAACCGTGGCAGGCACTACGACCAGTTGGTGTTGAAGATACCGCACTCTCGCCCGTTTTCTTTCAATGTGCCACCTGGTTACCCTTGTGGCCCGTTTGCGACCATGGCCTCGGACCGGCCCGGGCCTCTTTCCTCGACAAGTCGGACAATTATATTTACCGGTTCCTTTACATCGGCTGCAGGTACGACCTTTGATTTTTCCCCTTCCCCTGCATTTGGTGCATTTTACCCTGCCGGTTCCGTGGCACTTATGGCACGTGCGGTTGAAATCCCGCCTGAGGCGTGCCAGGTCTCGACGTGCGACTTGCAGCAGAATGCCGAGTCTCGGGATCTCCGGATTGGGGATCTTGCGGTAGGACGTATAGAAATGCGTCCGGTTCTCGCTTCTGACCAGTCCGCCACGGGCACTCAAATCCTCCAGGTTGACCGTAACGGCATAGGGTGGCGGTTTGGCGCCGTTCTTCGCCGATTCAAGCCGAAGGAACTGTGGTTTTCTCGCGGAGATACCCGCGAACACTCGAGAACGTAATGCCGACGATTCGGCAATCCACCCAACTTTTGCATCTGTTACGTTCACACTGATTCCAAAGGAAATTCGAGAGAGAACCCGGCTTCTGGCAGCCTCTATTTTGCTGAGGTATTCCGGCTTTGAAATGTGATTGTTCGCTTCGGTGTACCAGAGCAGGGCGCTTCCCCATAGTCCCTTTTTCTGGTCCGCTGCGCCCCTGATGCAGTCAGCCCGGGCCAACCCTTCGGTCGCCGGAACCAGGGACGGAACGTAGTAGAGCGAACGCTGGAATTCCTTCTCGGCTTCGGCGAGGTTATTAGCCGCCATGAGTCGATTTCCCGCCTCGCAGTGAATAGCTGCTGCAGAGCGCTTTGCCTCGGCAAGCACATCGCCCGCCGGACGATGGAAAGGATATATTTTCAGTGCGGCTTCAGCCTGGCGAATCGCGTCGTCCCATCGACGCTGCTTTAGCAGACTTGCGGAATCGGCATAAAGCCTTTCGGACTCGTCGCGCTTGGCCCGGGCCTGGGCCAGCGATCGTTTTGCCTTGTCGGATTCCGGGTCGATCTCGAGAGTCTCGGAAAACTTGACGGCTGCCTGTTCCCACAGGCATTGATTTGCCAGAAACTCACCTTCCTTATAGGCAGCCTGGCTTCTCGCTCGCTTGAATTTCGCAACGAAGGCGGGTTTTTCGGAAAGGTCCGAATCATGCTCCAGTGCCTTTCGGTAGTACCTTTCGGCTTCGGCGGGTCGATTTGCCAACATGCTCGCGTCGCCCCGTTTGATAAGTTTCCTGGCGGTACAGCCTGAAAGAGCCGTCCCAATAAGGAAAAATAACAGGATAAATGCGATCTTTTTCATGTCTCTTCACCCCTTTCCTTTCCGGCATCTGAATCTAATACTATAAACGCAGCAACCGCTCCTGTATTTCACCACATTTCACAATTCGGGAGATTACCGGAGCGTCGCACATCCTGAAGGGCTATTCTTTAAGCGCAAAAAGTACCCCGTCCGAGGCCTCCTGGCATGTCAGACGGGGAGTAAATAAATCATCGTTATTCTCTACAGTAATTATCGGATTCATTCCAGGAATTGCCAATAAAAAATTACAGGTAAAATCTTGCGTGGTGCCGTGGCCGCGGTGTTTGCGGCCACGTGGATGCGCGGACGTAAACGTGGTCGCAAAAACCGCGACCACGCCACCGGCCTGTCATGGGATTACTTGCTTGCTCCTAACCCTCTTGATGATTCTCAAGAGGTCTTTGGGATATTGTTCCAATGGGTCTTCCCAAGCCAGCTGCGACTCGAGCTCTCCCAGTTGTTGATCCGTACGATCAGCGATCAAGAAACATTTGAGGCGAAATGGTCTCTTCGCGTACTCCTTTATTTTATCATCCTCAATGTAAAATGTTTTGAGGAGCAGATATTCCATTCTAATAAGTGTATCGACCATTTCCTGCTTGGGGACATCCTTCGAATAATCCAAGCATGCCCAGATGAAAGGGCGCATGGTCCGTACGTTAATCTCTGAGTGTGGCCCAGTCTTTTGCCTCACTTTCATCTCGGCCTCGACTTGGCTTTGAACCCGGTCTCCCGGATAGAAAATCGCCACATATCGCCCTTGTCCCTCGCGAATGATCGAGACCCGAATATTTCCTTCATCGTCAACGTATTTACCATAATTCCACGCCCTCAACATCTGATAGGCATGTTTGGCCCCACTTTTGTACTTATAAACAAATCCAATACCAAGGCCCTCAAAAGTATCCAAATCATCCGCAAACCAACATGTCCCCATCCAAAATTGCTCCATCTCGGGGGTCGGCCCGGGCATGATCAGGAGAACGCCATATTTGAACACGAACTTTGACAAGACCCAAGGGACAATCAAGAAGATCGCCGCCAGAGGTGCAGAGTATGCCAAAGGAAGTGTGAATACGGCAGCCATAATGCTGACCGCAGATATAGTGAACAATGCCACTTTCACCCAAATGCGGTATCTCGCATCTATTTTGATCCGTAGCATTTCTACCTCACCTAATCAAAAAACCAGTGGCGAAGGGCACAAGGTTCCTTTTGCAACAAAAACCTCTGCGTTCTCTGCGTCTCTGTGGCCCATTATTCCGCTCGTTTTCCCATTACTGCGATGCCGAGGTTGTCGGCGAGGGCGAGGGTTTCGGGTTTGTCGAGGATGATGGTTCTGCCGGCTTCGAGGACCAGGCAAGCGGCGCGGGCGGATTTGAGGGCGCGGAACGTTTCAAGGCCTACGGTGGGCACGTCGAATCGCATGTCCTGATCGGGGCGGGCGACTTTTACGAGCGTCCATCCGCCGGTTTTGCAAAGCCGTCCCGCACGGGCGATCATCTCGTCGGTCCCCTCCATGGCTTCGACGGCGATGATGTCGCGCTCCTTGACGGCGACGGATTGCCCCACGTCCAGTTCGGCGCTTCGACGGGCGATATCGAAGCCGAAGGTCGCATCGGCTTCGACGCCGCGAGGAAGCGGGGTTCGGGTCATCAGGCCTTCATCGGCGAGGTGTTCGGCGCAATATTCGACGCTTGACATAAGTTCAATTCCCTCTTTTGCGAGTTCGTCGGCGACGGCCAACAGGACGGCGTTGTCGCGCTTGTCGTGTCGGAGTTTTCCATACCAAAGCCGAACGGTACGCAAGTCGGGCAAGTATCGCAGCAGCCGCAGCGGCGAATACATATTCGCCTTCCGCACTCCACCGGCCAGCACCGCCCGGCGTACGCCATTGCGTTGCAGCAGGCGAATCCACCGTCCCAGGCGGGTAATCCCCGCCCAGGCGAAGGTATCGGCCATATCACGAAGGTTCGGGTCGGCCTGGCCTCGAATACCGACAACCACCAGTCGGCGACCTGATCGGCGGATACCGTCGGCGATTACTATTGGAAGCCGACCATTTCCGGCGATTAGCCCCACAGGTTCGGCCGTCGTACTCACTTTTGCTTATCCTGGTTCTTGCCTTTGAGTTTGGCGACGTCGGCGGCGAGTTTTCGCAGCGTCTCTCGCAGGCGAGGTAGTTGGTTCAGCATCGAATAGGCCCTTCGTGCCTGCGATCTCGGAACAGCCGGAGCGCCGAGGACTTCCTGGTCGTCGGCTACATCGTTGATTACACCGGCCTTTGCGCCGACGCGGACGTTGTTTCCGATTTTTATGTGTCCGACGACGCCTGCCTGACCGGCAAGGGCGCAGTAATCGCCTATCGTCGTCGAACCGGCGACGCCCACCTGCGCAACGAACAGGCAGTGCTTTCCGACCTTCGTTCCGTGCCCTATCGCTACCAGGTTGGAGAATTTTGTTCCAGCCGCAATGACGGTCGCGCCCATCGTGGCGCGGTCAATCGCGCAGCAAGCGCCGATCTCCACGTCGTCGCCGATTTCGACCCAACCGGCCTGGGGAATCTTCTCGTGCTTCCCGGCGTGCGTGGCGTATCCGAAGCCGTCCTGGCCTATGACGGTCCCGGCGTGAATCGTTACCCGCTCGCCCAGGATCGTACCGTCGTAGAGCACGACGTTCGGATAAATCACGCAGCCAGACCCGATCTTGACATCCGGGCCGACGAAAACGCCCGGATAAAGCACCGCGCCGTCGCCGATTTCAGCCCCCGGGCCGACAGTAACAAACTGTGCGACGGCGGCGTTATCGGACACTTTCGCGGTCGGGTCGATTCGGGCGGATGCGTCGATACCGCTGAACGGGTGGCGGCGGAAGCCGTAGAGTTCGACCATCGCCTGCCGGAATGCGAAATACGGGTCTTCGCAGCGGATAAGACTTTCGCCCGCACCGTCGTAGTCTTCAGCCACAATCACAGCAGCGGCTTTGGTCGCGGACATGAACCGCTCGTATTTAGCGTTGGCCAGGAAGGCGATTTCGTCGCCGCCGGCTTCGGAAAGGCCCCCGACGCCGCGAATTACCTTCTCCGCCTCGCCCGTCAAAACCCCGCCAAGCCTCTCGGCGAGTTCGCCAAGCGTGATTTCCTGTTTATTGCACTCGGTCATAACGGGGTGAGAGTAGTGCTTGCGGGCCATTCAGTCAAGCAGCCCTTTGATAAAGGAGGCGTGCCGGCCATGGTCGTCGTAGGCGTAGGTGATTGACTGGACGAAGTCATCAGTTCCGCCGAGTGTTGTAACGCGGTCTTTGGTGGGGCGGGCCAGGTCGTCATGGACTTACGTGTGGATTCAGCCGCTTTACTTTGTAGGTTTCCATATCCACTTACCCGATCTGTTAATATAACCCCACTTGTCATCGATCATCACCCTCGCGATACCTTGACAAAAAGGTAGAGAACCATCATATTGAGCCTCAATCGCGAATTTCCCATTCTTGTCAATATACCCATATCGCTTTCTCGAACAAACCGGGGCCAATCCTTCCGAAAATGGGAGTGCATCATCAAAACGGGGAGCAATTGCCCATTTGCCTGTGCTGTCGATGAATCCGTACTTGTTTGTCTTATTTATAATCACCATTGCAAGGCCTTCGGTGAATCCCAGTACACATTTACTCTTATCGGGAGGAATAATAGTCTTGCCTGAGCGGTCTATAAATGACCTTGGGAAACCACCGTGCCGGCTCTTATCTCTTGCAAAAATAACGCAGGCATAATGGGGTGTCTCTGTAAATGTGGACGCTTCGACGAAGTCAAAAGGAATGATTACCTTTCCGACAGGATTGATATAACCCCAACGCTTCCCCTTTTTGACTGCGGCCAATCCTCCAGAAAAATTCATGGCACCTTTATATTTCGAGACGATTTTCATGTTCCCATTCTTGTCAACATAGCCGCACTTTCCTTTAACCACAACCGGAGCAAGTCCTTCCGAAAAAGAATACTCCACAGACTCAAATATTGGCCCTATTGCCCAGTTGCCCTTTTTGTCAATAAAACCCCATTTCCCCTTCTCCTTTTTTGCCACAGCCAGCCCTTCCTTGAAGTCCCATGCGTGCATAAACACAGGCGGAATCACTACTTTTCCAGTCTTGTCGATATAACCTTTCTTGCCCCCCATTGATACAACTGCAAGTCCTTCCGAAAATTGCCATGCTTTCTCAAACTGGGGTATAATCACGACTTTTCCTGTTCTGTCTATATACCCTCGTTGTCCGTCAACCTCTATTCTTCCCAAATCTTCAGAGAAACCGAGAATATCATCAGTCTCGGATCCCCCGGAAACCGCGTAGGATGTTACTTTGCCCTCATCCTTATCACATCCCAATGCAAAACATAGTAGAATAATTGCTAATATATTATTGTTTCTTTGCATCTGTCATTTTTCTCCTCTTCCGATACGCATTCTGCCTCAATTACGGACAGGCATCCCATACCTTTACGATAGAATAAACCGGAATAAACTGTGATTCGATAAAAGAACTTACTTGCCAAACAGGTTGTCCAGAAAGTCGGATTCTTTCTTTTTGCCGTCGGACTTTTTATCTTTTTTGCCGAACGGGATGTCGTCGAGCAGTCCGCCATTTTTACCGGCCGATTTGAGAAGAAAATCCTTCAGCGCTTCGTCGTCGGGCTTGGCTGACAACGTCATCTTTTCAGGAAGCAGCAGCGACGGGTGGCTTGAGATGTTTTTTCCTTCGACTACGAATGTCGGCAGTGTCGGCAGCAGTTCGATGTGGCTGACCTTGATATGCCTGATAACCCACGTCGGTTTTTTTGCCAGATAATCCTTCGCCGACATTTTCAGATATCCCAATGCCCTGGCCCGCTCGGCAATGGCGTCGGGATCGGGTTCGGACGCTTCGTCTTCATCGCTCTTGAGATATTCCCTCAATTTCTGGAGTCGCTCGTTGAACTTTTTTATTTCCTCGTAGTATTCGGCGCTCTTGCCCAGTTTCCCGGCCAGATCGCCCGGGATCCATGAAGCCTCTTCTTTCGCTTTGGGCTTTTCGCGATAGACTTTTCCGGGCGACTCGCGTTTGACATCCATTCGCATCGCATCGCACTCGATAAGGTTTATCACGAACCGCCGGGTCAGGAGATCTTTGATACTGACCTCCGCGACGATTTTCTCAGCCTGGAAAAGGTTGTGCGTAGGCTTGGCGGCATCCGTAACCTGCAAACCCTCGATAACGAGTCTCCCCTCGCGCAGCGACAGGTCGGCCTTGGCGATATTGACTTCCGCGCCGTAACCGGCGGCGATGGCTTTCTTCATGCCTTGTTTTACCAGCGAATCGAGAAATATCATCCCAGCCACGGCGAGAAGCGCCATCAGCACCACTGCGGCAATGACCCTTCCTTTGCGAATCAGCGGCGATTTCGCCTCGTCCATGTCCGCTAATTTACCCTTCTGCTTGCCGAAGACGATCCGCATGATGAACCTTACGAACCAGTTCCCGGCGACTTTCTGGGCCTTTTCGCTTTTACCGGCTGCTGATGCTATCGCTGCACGGGTCTTGACGACAGACCTTGACACAAACCACGCCATCAGCCCGCCAATTACGATAATCAGCGGTATCGCGCCGATGAGGCAGTAGATGTGCAGGTCCATCATGGCTACGACGGGAGTATCGCTCGCGGAGCGAACAAGCCCGATCAGACCCATGTCGTGAATCATCATATAACCGAGCCGGAACGTAACCGGCGCTAAGACCAGGCAGAGTATCCTGCCCAGCACGAACGACAGGACTGCCAGCGCACCGGTAGCGTTAAGGAACAACACCAGAAGAATCAGAAATACTATCGTCAGGTTCACGCCGGGAATCATCCCGATAGCAAAGCCGAGAAAAATCCCCAGGAACATGTCGCGGAACGTCGCGCCGCCACGCAGCGCCTTGCCGAGTTTGCAAATGAGTTTTATCGGATTCATAACGGTTCTCCCATAGATGTGTCTCTACCGAAACACTACCGATGCAAGGCGGGAAAATCAAGCAGTTGTGTAATAGCACGCACGAAAATTTAATGTGCCGACGGGAGATAAACGAGCCGCGACCGTGAGGGAGCGGTCTAACCATTGCGAAAGTCTTAATGACCGCTCCCTCGCGGTCGCGGCTCGTTTATCTCCCGCGCCAGGTTTGTTTTTCCGGTTGGTGGTGGTCTTCGAGTTTGGCCGACGGGCTTTCGAGTCTGCCGTCCTGATATTGTCGGCGGAGGAAGCGTCGTCGGACGGCGCGATATGGCTTGGTGATTTTGCGGTGCAGGTGGTGCCACAGGCCTCGATGACGGGAAATTTTTTCTTCTTCGTCGGTCAGTTCATCCGGGGCGAGTCGGCGCTTGTGCTTGCAGAGATGGTAAATGTCCTTTCCCTGGAGGTATCGGACGATTCGTCCGGCGATTGTCCGGGCAGGCCAAGGCCAATCGTCGCGGGCGCCGACGGCGATCTGGAAATCGATCAGGTATGGTGAGCCGTCGTCGGCGGCCAGCATATTCGAGAGTTTATTGGCATCGACGTACGCTATGCCGCGAGCGTGAACGGCATCGAGAATTTGTCGCATTCGGTCGAAATAACCGGCTGGCGGCTTATCGAGATGGTCCAGCGGGGCAGCCTCGATATATTCAATCGCCAGCCCGGTCGGACCGACGCAACCGACCCATCGCGGCACACCCTCGACGCCTTCCAGTGCGGCGTAAATCGCCTTTTCATGGTCCCGACTGAACCGGCCCAGCCACTCCATCCCCAAGCCACAAAATGCCTGCGTGCGATAGGTCTTCACGACGACCTTGGGAATCTCGGCCTGGCCGACCGCCTCGTACAACGCCGTAGCGGCGAAAAAATCGTGCTTGAAGACGCGGACGAGTCTGTACGTCGCGCCGCCGATGTAAACCTCACCAGCCGGCGGGGCAGGCAATGCGAACAACTGCGTATTGTGATGGCGGTTACTCATGGGAAAACTTACTAGCCGCGACCGGCAGGGAGCGGACAGTCGCTGATACAAGCGGACGAACCCGCTCGCTACCGCTTGCGGCTAGTAGATTGTTTAACATCTTCGGCGAATACCTTCACTGCGGACTCGATTGCCTTTTTCCAATCCATTCCGGCGTATTCATCCTGGCTGAAGGC
>JAUVIQ010000134.1 GCA_030592655.1 Planctomycetales bacterium
AACGCCGGCGGCACACCTGACGCGGTGGCAGCGGATACGAATGGCCATGGAGGAACTTGGCCCGTCCTTCGTAAAACTGGGTCAGATCGCCGCGACGCGCCCGGACATGATCCCGCAGGAACTGTGCGACGAACTGGCGAAACTTCACGATACGGTCGCGCCTTTTCCTTTCAATCAGGCAAAGCAGACTGTGGAGGCTGAACTCGGCGATTCGATCGAGGCAATCTTCGAGAAATTCGACAAAACGCCCGTAGCGTCGGCCTCCATCGCCCAGGTCCACAAGGCCGTCCTTCCTGCAAGTGGTGAGCCTGGTCGAACCGCAAGTGGTGAGCCCGGTCGAACCGCAAGCGGCGAAGTCGTGGCTGTGAAAATTCAACGCCCCGGAATCCGCCGGACCATCGAAGTCGATCTGGAAATCATGATGGACATCGCCGTCCTGATGGAAAAGTACCTCCACGGCCTGGACGCTGTTCACCCCGTCGGAATCGTCGAGGAATTCGCCCGCACAATACGAAAAGAACTGGACTTCAGTATCGAAGCCGGACATATCGAACGCTTCGCCCGGAATTTCCAGGGTAACGACACCATATTCGTCCCGAAGGTCTTCAGGGAACTGTCGAGCAGGAAGGTGCTGACGATGGAATTTGTCGAGGGGGTGAAGGTTTCGGACATCTCGGCATTACGCGAGGACGGGTTTGACCTGGAACTAATCGCCAGCCGGGGGGCGGACCTGCTTCTCGAACAGGTATTCGTCCACGGGTTCTTCCACGCCGACCCGCATCCGGGCAACATCCTCATCCTTCCCGACAACGTCATCTGCTTTCTCGACTACGGAATGATGGGAACAATTTCGCCGCGACACAAGGACAGCCTCGCCGATATGGTAATCGGAATCGTCCGACGCGATGAAAAACAAATTACAAAAGCGGTCCTCGACTTATCTGTCGGCGACGAACCGGAAGCAGCCGAAAGACTCGAGGCCGATGTAGCCGACTTCATCGAGCAGCATTTCTACCGCTCGCTGAAGGACATTAATATGGGCGAACTCATCACGCAACTCGTCCAGTTACTTGTAAAGCACAGGCTGAGAATCATCCCGGATTTCTACCTGTTGACCAAGGCGTTGGCGACCGCCGAAGGCAACGGCCGGAAACTCTGGCCCGATTTCGACATGATAAAAAATACCGAGCCGTTTGCCCGGAAAATTATGGCTGAACGCTTCAGCCCGAAAACGCTGGCGAAGGGCATGTACCGCTCCGGCATCGATTTGGGCCACCTGCTGCGGGATTTGCCCGGCGACATCAGGGAGATTGTCGCACAGATAAAGCGTGGGCGGATGCACGTCGAGTTTGAACATCGAGGCCTGGAGCCGATGCTCAAAAAACACGACCAGATAAGCAACCGTATCGCCTTTGCGCTCGTTCTGGCCGCCCTGATAATCGGCTCGTCGGTGATTGTTCTTTCGGGTATTCCGCCGAAATGGTACGGCATTCCGGTTTTGGGAATCGTCGGATACCTCGCAGCCGGCGCGATGGGCTTCTGGCTGCTGGTGTCAATCCTCCGACACGGAAAGATGTGAACGGACGGCCCAATGCGAAAGCATTAGTAACCGCTCCTTTGCAATCGCGGCTCGTAGGGCACATACCCCCCTGAACGCTTTTTCTCCACATCCGCAAAAAGCGCAAAAACAAGCCCGACCACCAGGCCGGGCTTGGAATCCTCTTACCCGCGCGTCATCTATCCATCAACGCCCCCGCCGCTTACGCAATACGGCCAACCCGCCGAGTACCAGTAGCGACAGCGTCGCCGGTTCGGGAACGTACGTCCAATAGATAATATCGTGATTGGCCCAGGCGCCGCCAGTGGCCGATGTAAAACCCACGTAACCCGTACTCTGCCCGATGATGCTGGGAATATCAAGTCCGCGACTCAGAATAGCCTCATCCGGCCGATCACTGGTAAGGCTTATACGAGTCTCCAGCGTCGCGCCGTCGTAGTCGATCCAGACGTACCACTTGTCGCCATCGTCGAGTTCGGGACCGGTAACGTCGGCAGTGAATGGAGCCCTAATTCCATGATTTGTCGATCCGTTGAGGTCGATTCCGACATGACTCTGGCTGGGGTCGTTGTCACATGGGTTTAGCCAAGTGTCGAATTCGACACCGACACTTGCGTCGATCCCTGAATACCCAATGCCTTCCCCGAAGACGCCGCAGGCGGTGTCAGAGACTGACTGGACAACGAATACCAAGCCGTCGGCCCCCGGATTGCCCTCGCCCATATATCCTCCGGGATTGGTAATGCGAAAGGTGAAAAATGTGCTGAAACTTGTAACGTCAACCATGGCTCTGCTGAAGGCGCTTCCTATCTGATCTTTCGCTGCAGGTGTTACCCGAAGGACAGTACCATCGGTCGTCCCGGCTGTGGCTGCATCCTGGTTCAACGTAAGCCCCGTAGTATCCGCGAAACCATCGTACACAACCGCATCTGCCGTAACATAATCAGCAAGAAGTACGCAAAGGCCGAGAGCCAACAAACATCTGGACAGTCTTTTACTACGGCTGGAAAGTATCCTCACCTTTTTCCCCTTATAAGCGGGCTGGAGCGACAAAAAGTATATCACACTCTTTGCGATTTTTTCTGTCTTCTGCCGAATACAGTATACTCCGCCGCTCCCAAAGCGGGCTGGAGCAATAAAAAGTATATCACACTTTACGATTTTTTCAAGATGAAAATCAGAAAACTTAGGGGAAGGGGAAAAATGTATTTTCCTCAGCGGCGGTGAGTGGCAGCAGGTCGGGAAATTCCTGTTCTGCCAGTTTGACGAGTTTCTCGGCCTGGTCGGGCATGTCTTTGTTTTACCACAGAGTGCGTAGAGAACACAGAGGTTGTTATTTTTTAGAGCATTTTACGAATGGATGTAGAAGCATGGAGGGCTGAAAATCGGTTATTAAACCGGCTCTACGTATTCTACATCAGCGCTACGACGACATTATAGCAGGCGTGAGCGCCGACGGCGATGCCGAAGCCTCGGGCGACGTAGAGTGTGGCCAGGTACGCCCCGGCAATGCCGCGAAAGACAAACAGCCGAAAGTCGAAAGCGTCCGGGCCTATGAAATGATACAAACTGAACAAGACAGACGTGGCTACGACGGCCAAAACGGCGGAGGATTTCTTCGAGGCCTTCAGCAGGTCAACGAATATCAGCATGACCAGTCCGATCCCGGCCAGGCGGAAGAGGAACTCCTCGTATATCCCGGCTCCGATTCCGGTGAGGATTTCAGCGGCCAATGCCTGGTCCGCCCCACCGGCAGCGAGCGACGCCGAGCCGATTATCCTCTCAGTCAGAATCGCCAGGCCAACCAGCGGCGCCATTTCGATTACACTTTCGGCCAGCGTCCCGCCAACAGCGCCGGCGTCGATGTGCCACTTATCCCGGCTGATGATGTGCCACGCCAGCAACACCGCGATAATCAACCCAGCCGGCAGGAACCTGGCAGCCACACCAAGATGCTCCAGCATGACGGCGAGGTGTTGCGGAGCCAGGAGGCGATCACTGTAAAAAACGGCACCGACCTCATAGGCGACCAACAGGGGGAGGACAAAGGCCAGGCAGTTCAGCGGACGATGCGTTTGGGCAAGATAATCCGAGGCCGATTTGCGAAAGCGACTTTTCTTCTTCGAGGCCATAACAACAGAGTAAAGCGGACAGAAGGGGGCCACAGAGACACAGAGAACGCAGAGATTTACAGTATAAAAGAAGCAAAAAAAAGACAGAGGAAAACCTTTTTTAATTCTATTTATTCTCTGCGTCCTCTGCGTCTCTGCGGCCCATTCAAAACTGATCCCAACGGGATTTGAACCCGTGTTGCCGGGATGAAAACCCGGTGTCCTGGACCTGGCTAGACGATGGGATCATATATTAGTAGTCGGTAGCCCGTAGTCGGTAGTCAGTAAAAGAGATACTACACTAATTACCGGATACTGACTACTGAATACCGGCTACCAATTCAATGAGGGAGCTGGGACTCGAACCCAGAACCTACGCCTTAAAAGGGCGTTGCTCTACCAGTTGAGCTACTCCCCCCAGTCCACGGATTACACGGATTACACAGATTACATGGATTCTTTTTTTTATCTGTGTAATCCGTGTAATCTGTGGACTGGCTACGTTTCCATTACTTCTTTATTCTTTTCTTCGAGGATTTTGTCGATTTTCTTTCCATGCCCATCGGTCAGTTTCTGAACTTCATCTTTGCACTGCGTTACGTCGTCTTCGGTGAGCAGATTATCGTTCTTTTCCCTGTCGGCTGTTTTATTGGCGTCGCGTCGGATGTTACGAATAGTTACCCGCGCCTGTTCAGCCATTTTTTTCAGCTGCAACACCAAATGCTCCCTGCGTTCGCCCGACAACGCCGGGATCGGAAGGCGGATGACCTTTCCAGCCGTAGCTGGGGTGATGCCCAGTTCCGAAGACAGGATGGCCTTCTCTATCGATTTTATACTGGATGGGTCGAACGCTTTGATTACGATTGTGTCCGGTTCCGGCGCTGAAATCGACGCCAGCTGGCGAAGGTCCGTCGGTGAGCCGTAATAATCGACCTTTATATGCTCGACCAGTCCCGCCGACGCCCTGCCCGTGCGGATCACCCGCAACTCGTCGTGAAAGAACTTGACGGCATGATCCATCTTCTCTTCACATTCCAGTAAAAGATCATCTATCGGCATGGCTATATCCCAGAAACAAATTTAACCACAAAGGACACAAAGAACACAAAGAAAAGAAAGACAATTTTTATTTTTTTCTCTTCGTGTCCTTTGTGGTCTTTGTGGTTCGGTCTTTTTCTCCGTCCGATATTACGGTTCCTGCATTTTCGCCGGCGACGGCGGATTCGAGGTTGCCCGGTTTGTCCATACGGAAAACGATGATCGGAATGCCGGATTCCATGCACATCGAAACGGCCGATAAGTCCATCACGCCCAACTGCCTGGCAAGAACGTCGCCGTATGTCATACGGTCAAATTTTTTGGCGTCCGGGTTCGTTACGGGGTCGGCATCGAAAACGCCGTCCACTTTTGTCGCCTTCAGCAGCACCTCGGCCCCGATTTCGCAGGCCCGAAGCGCGGCGCAGGTATCGGTCGTGAAGAACGGGTTTCCCGTCCCGCCGGCAAGGATAACGACACGCCCTGCTTCCATGTGCTCTATCGCCCGTCGCCGGGAGAACGTCTCGCAGACACCGGCCATTGCTCTGGCCGACATAACTATCGCCGGGACCCCCCTGCCGACCAATGCGTCGCCCAAGGCCAAGGCGTTTATTACTGTCGCCAGCATCCCCATCGCATCGGCGGTCGGGCGCTCAATAACACCGGCGTCAGCGAGTTTCCTGCCACGGAAGATATTCCCGCCGCCGACGACCAGGCCGATCTGCACGCCCATCTCACAGACGGTAAGCAGTTCGGTCAGAAAGGCATCAATTGCCGACGAGTCGATACCAAAACCACCGGAGCCGCAAAACGCCTCTCCGGAAACTTTTATCAACACGCGACGATATGTTGCTTTTCTGTTCAATTGGAAATCCCGAAGGGACAGGTCGCAAATTGGAAATTGGAAATATCTTTTATTGTCCGATCTGGAAGCGGACGAAGGTTGTTATCTTCGCGTCGCCCAGGATGTCTTTGACTTTCTGTTTTTCGTCCCTGACGAAGGGTTGTTCAAGCAGTGCGTTTGCAGCGAGGAACTTATTGACCTTTCCTGCCACCATTTTTTCGGCAATTTCTTCGGGTTTACCGGATTCGATTGCCTGTTCTTTTGCGATCTTCTTTTCCTTTTCGACAAGTTCAGCCGGGATGTCGTCCCTAGTCAGCCCGATCGGGTCTGTGAACGCGATGTGCATGCACAGGTCGTTGACAGCCTTCTCGTCGATTTCGCCTTCGATTCCGACGAGGACGCCGACCTTACCGTTATGGTGAATATAGGAGCCGATCTTCGAAGCGGAAACTTTTACGCCGCGCGAGTATCGCATGTTTTCGCCGATCTTGTTGAAGCACGCCTGAACGACAGCCGTCATCTCGTCGGTGGCCTGGACATCGCCGTCGCCTGCGCCGGCGGCAAGGGACGCCACTTCTTTGACCATTGCATTAAATTCGTCGTTTCTGGCGCAGAAGTCCGTCTCGCAGACGACTTCGACCATTACCGCGGCTCCGTCGGCTTCGTTAATGGCGATACGTCCTTCGGACGCCGTTCGTGCGGATTTTTTCTCGGCTTTGACCATTCCCTTCTTTCGAAGCAGATCGACGGCGGCTTCGACATCTCCGCCGGTTTCCGCCAGTGCTTTTTTGCAGTCCATCATTCCCTGTCCGGTCTCGTCCCGCAGGGTCTTTACCGTTTGTGCCGTTATTTCTACCATTTCTGCTCTCTCTGTTCGTTCAGCCCCACCCGGTAAGTGGATGAGACTCTTATGGTTAGTCGGGGAAACTGTTATCGCTTTATCAGGCGGACGGATTTTCGCCGTCGCCTTTGGTTTCGTCAGACGGTGCCGCCGGTGGTTCCTGAGGCTCCGTCGGCTGGGGAGTTTCAGCTGGGGCTTCGACAGCGGGCGGTTCGACCTGCGCCGGCGCAGCGGGTTCCGAAGGAGCGGATTGGACGTCCTGACCATCGGCCTTGTCTGTCCGCCCGATCTTCCCGATCTCGATTGCGTCGCAGATTTCCTTTGTTACCAGCATAATCGCCCGCATCGCGTCGTCGTTTCCGGGGATGGGAATATCCACGGTGTCCGGGTCGCTGTCGGTGTCTATCAGCGCCACGGTCGGGATACCGAGTTTGCGGGCCTCTCGCAACGCGATAACTTCACGACTGGCATCGACGACAAAGACGGCTCCGGGAAGGCGGGCCATGTTTCGAACGCCTTCGAGGTTCCGTTTTATCTTGCGCATCTCACGCCTGAGACGGGCGTCTTCTTTTTTACTGTGCTGGGCCATCAGTCCGTCGGCGTCCAGTTTTTCGAGCGTCTCAAGCCTCGTAAGTCGCAAGCGAATCGTCGGGAAATTGGTCAGCATCCCTCCGAGCCAACGCTCGTTCACATAGTGCATACCCACCCGCAACGCGTTTGTCTCAACGGTCTTGCGGGCCTGACGCTTCGTACCGACCAGCAATACATCCTTGCCATCCGCCGCCAACTGGGTGAAGAACTTTTTGGCTGCCAGAAGACCCCTGAGCGTCTCCTTCGGGTCGATAATGTGAATGGAGTTACGCCTGGTAAGGATGTAGGGTTTCATTTTCGGATTCCACCGGCTGACGCGGTGTCCGAAATGAATTCCGGCATCAATCAAATTGCGAATTACACTCTCTGCCAATATACACCTCCCCTATGCTCCGTTTCTCACTCTTGACGGAGCGGGTTAATGTTTTCCTGAAAAAATCCCAAAACACGCAACGGTTCGACCGCCAGCGTGCCAAAGACGGGTAACAGTAACCTTTCCGCCCTATGCTCGTCAAGGGATTTATTCTGATTGCGGATTGCAGATTGTGGATTGTGGATTGCTAAAAACAGAGGGATGCTTCTTTCGTCAGACCTGACGAAAGAAACATCCCTGCTTGCCGATCAGCAGTCCTGCTGTATTACCACACAGCCCACGGAGAAAGGAGATACATCCGTGGGCTGTGGGTACTTACCAATTTCCAACCTGTCCCTTTTGGGGATTGTCAATTAACGTCGCTTCCGGCGGATGAGGACGCCCAGACCGCCGATGCCAAGCAGCGTCAGCGTTGCGGGCTCGGGAATCTGGCAGATGCTTCCGCCGCCTGCGCTGTCGGAGACCTTGCCGTCGCCGATGGAATAGGAATCGCCGTTTAGATAAACCAGCGTCAGGCCGTTCAGGTCGAGTGTCGAACCTGTCTTGATGTCGAGTGTCTCGACGTAGAGAACCTCATTGCCCAACGATCCGTCGACCTGGTTATCCCATGCGTCCACCAACTGGATCCATCCTTCCTCGCCGGTGGTACCGGTGCCCAGCGTCAGACCTTCGAGGGCGAAGTTCTCACTCAGTCCGTCAGCGATGCATCCGACATCCTCGCCGCCTACCTCAAAGGTGTCCACGTCGCCGAGACCGCCTTTGAAGATAAAGGTGATGTTGTTCAGACCGGCCAGGCCGGTCACGCCGTCGTTCTGGCACAGATTGTCAAACTTCGAGCCGGTCATCTGTATTTCCGTACCGGTATCAGCCGTCAACGTGGCGGTTACCGTCGTGGGATCTCCCCCACCAGTGAACGTGTTCCCGAACATCAGTTCTTGCGAAATGATGATCGTCGGCGCATTGGTGATGTTCCATGTTCCGCTGTCGTCGGTGTAATTTCCATAGCCGTCTATTCTCATTGTCTTGGCATTCAGCGTGCCACCGGAGAGATTGTACGTCCCGGTCCCATGATTCCCGCCGAGCCTCATCTCATTGGTTACGTTGGCGGTCCCGCCAGACTGGGCGAACTCACCTTTGTAAAACGTAAAGTATGGGGATTTCATAACGGCGCCGGTGCTGCTCAGATCATACTTTCCGCCCTCATTATAAAGCTTCGAGCGTCCTTCGAGGGTTCCGCCAGTTACAGTGACGGTGTTACTACTGTAAACATAGGTATAGGCGGTATCAAGGTACCCGGCGGATACCTCAACCTCATTGCCTGTGGCGCTGCCGGATCCCACGTACAGTTTGTAGGGCGTGGCGCAGTCTGCGCTGCCCTTAGTCCCAAGGGTTACCTTGGCCGTCTTACCG
>JAUVIQ010000182.1 GCA_030592655.1 Planctomycetales bacterium
CCATTTACGCAGGTTCGGCCCAAGCCGGTTCTGCCGTTGGCAAACCGTCCGCTGATTCTTTACCTGGTGGATTTCATCCGCCAGGCGGGGATTACCGACATTGCAGTGGTCGTGGGCGATAAGGGCGGAATGGTCCGCGAGGTTCTGGACGGTCAGCGGGAAATAAAATTCTTCGAGCAGGCGGACCTCTCAGGCCCGTTCGGCGCCGTCGCCGCAGCCAGGGAGTTTATCACCGAAACAACGCTGCTGGTCTGCGCCGACAGTTTTTTCCAGCCGGAGGTGATTCAAGATGTTATTTCCCGTCACAAAGACGCTGTCGCGTCCGTTGCAGCCGGGGTAACGGAGTTTCCGCTCTATGGCCGGCGCGGCGAGGCGGACGATTCAGGCCGGCTGGTTAAAGCAACGCAGGTTGAAGGCGATAAGCAATTCCGCTGCGAAAACATCCTTGCCGGTCTGGCGGTAATCGAACCGGCTGTCGCCGACGCCGCTGTCGATGCGCCGGATAAGGAATGGGGGTCTTTCTTCGACTGGCTCGGTCGGAGCGAGCAGGTCAGGCTGGTTTCGGGCGATTGGGAACTGGCCGATATGGATTACACCTGGCAAATGCACCCCGCCAACAAACAGGCGATAGAATGGCGGCTCGCCGATCGCGGTCCGTTCGTATCGAAAAAGGCCGTCATCCATCCTGCCGCAACGCTGGAAGGGCGAAACGTCATCGAGGACGACGTGGTAATCGAGACCGGATGCCTGGTCCGTGATTCCTGGATTAGCGCCGGCACAAGGGTTCTTGCCGGTTCGTACGTGCAGAACGGTTTTATCGGGTGCAACTGCCGGTTAGGCCCAGGGTGCTTCGTCAACGGCGGCACTGCCGATGACGGTTCGGTCATAGGTTTCAACACTTCTTACAAGGCCCTCGGTTTGGGGATGGTGCATTACTCGCACGAGTGCCACATCGTCGGCGTCTGGGATCACGGTAGCGGGTCGTCGGCCAACTGTTGCTTGTGCTCCAGCCGGTATGACGGGAAGACGGTAAAGATCAAGATAGACGGCGAGTTGGTTGAATCCGGGTTGATCAACGTCGCGCCCGTGGTCGGATACGGCGCGTCGCTGGCGCCCGGTGTGAACATGATGCCCGGAAGGAAACTCGGTCCCCGAAGCGTCGCCGGACCGGACTTGATAGTCTATCACGACCTCCCGGCCGAGGCCCACGTCATCGTGCGGCAGCAAACAGAGTCCAGAAAAAGGAATATCAAACCCTGACAGGAAAGGTCCCAGCATGATTTCCCCGCAAGGATATTTTGAGATGGGATATCCCACCCGACACCTTTTTTTCACCGACTGGGAGATAGAGAATCCCGGCGGCGCTCAGCGGCGCTGGCACAGTCTCCAGCGCCGGGGCGAACCGCTGCTTGAACCGCAGGAACCCTGGGAAGGCCGGGTCATCTATACCTATGGAGGACCGCTGCTTGCCGAGACTTCCGGGCGGGGCTACCGGCTTTATTACACTGCCTTCGGACGAAAGATGGGCGACCAGTCGCACGTATGCCTGGCTACTTCGGCCGACGGGATACATTTTGAGCGACCGCGACTGGGCAACTTCGAGTTTGAAGGCGATACGAACAATAACATCGTGTACCAGTTCCCCGACCACACGATCGCCGCGACTTCCATAGCCTGGGACGGCGCCGACACGGACTTGAGACGGCGGATGAAGATGATCTTCACCGTCGAGGGCGATTCGCCGTACGATTGCATGATACAGGCGGCGTGCTCGCATGACGGCCGAAAGTTTGCAACCGTGCCCGTCGGTCCCATCTCGCCCATCAGGTCCGATACTCCAAACAACCTGGTGCATGACCCGGTCGATGGTTCGTGGGTGATCTTCTGCCGGCCTGGGTTCATCGACCGGCGGATCGCCCGTATCTCCGCCGGGCAGTTCGAGGGGCCTTACTGCCGCCCCGAATTGATCCTGGAACCGGACGCCCAGGACGGCCCGCAGGTTCAGTTTTACGGTATGCCGGTGATGCTGTACGAGGGATGGTGGCTGGGTTTCCTGATGATATACCGGACCGAATCCGAAGACCTCGATCGCAATAAGATGCGTGGGTGGATGGAGGTGGAACTGGCGTTCAGCCGAAACGGCTGGGCGTGGCATCGTGTTCCCGGTAGACCGCTGCTGCTGCCGCGAGGCCCGGAAGGAAGTTGGGATTCGGGGATGGTCTTCTGCGCACAGGGGATAGTTACACTGCCGGACGACCGGCTCATGATGGCCTACACCGGTACGCAGTGTAATCACGGCGACGAGAACTATGCAGCCGGTATCGGGGCTGCGACGCTCCGCCGCGACGGGTTCGTCTCTTTGACGGCATCCGAGAAAGAAGTTGAGATACTCACAAAGATACTCGTAGGCGAGCCGCGATCTGAACTACAGGTCAATGCCTCTGTCGGGTCGGGTGGGTTTCTGACCTGCGAAGTAACCGATGCGGACGGGAAGCCCCTGAGCGGGTCTTCATTGGAAGATTGCGTTGCACTACAGGACGATTCGACCTCACATCGTCTCCAGTGGCGTTCGTCGGACCGTAAGACCTGGCCGGATGCTGTACGCCTGCGATTTCGGATGAAGCACGCGGAGATATTCAGTTTCTGGTTTGAATGAGAATCAAATCCTGCTTTTCAGAAAAAAAGGAAACAAAAGATGAAAAACGTAATAGCAATCTGGCGCAGTGGGCGGAATCGCAACTCGGCATCGGCTGACTGGTTCGCCGAATTCACACGCTTCATGGGATACGAATACATCGAGGTTCTGGACGGTTTTGCCGACCTCTCCGAACCGGCAGTATTGATTATCCCGCCGGGAACGTCGCGGATGAGCGAGCCGGAACTGTCCGTTATCACCGAAGCCGTCCGCAACGGAATGGGACTGTTGAGTTTCTTCGACAACAGCACGCTCAATGAGCGCGGAGAGCAGCGAACCAAAAAAGGCTTACCTTTTCTTGGCCTGTCCGACGTGCTGGGACTGGACCTCGTGAAGATCCCGGAACGATCGGCTTGTACCTTCCGCGTTTCGGGCCACCAGGAAATTGTTACGGCAGCCGACCCGTCCGACCCGCTTTGGCGGGGCGTGGACCTTACGGGAGACGACCTGACGGACGGCTCGCCGTTACCGTCGTTCACCGCTTACAACATCTGGACCCGGCGGACTTTCGGCGTTACGCTCAAGACGAATGTCGCCGAAGAAACCGCAGAAGTCCTCGCAAGGAGCCGAGGGCATAACGAATACTGGGCCGACAAGCCGGAAGGGCACATTTATCTGGCGGCCAACTCGTTCGGCAAAGGCCAAGCCGCATACATCGCCTACGAGGCCCTTCCGCCGACGGGCCGGCACGGACTCATACGCACGGACCTGCTGTTCTACTGGTCGTTCATGACGAATCTCCTCGGTCGGATTTCACCGGCTCCGCTTCCGAGGATTGTGCAGATGCCCGGCGGCGTAACCAACCTGCTGCTGCGTACCGACGACGCCGGAACCGACGACGGATACGCCGGCAAGTACGGCGACCCCTACCACGACACCAATCGCGTGCTCGAAGCTTCTCCGTATCCAATGGCAGTGGCGGTCGAGACCGACAAGATTTCCACGCCGCTCGGCGAGGAGCGTCTGCGCGCGTGGGAGGCGGCGGGGCACGTGATCGTCTGCCATACGCGCGGTCGGCACGAAATGAGCGTCGATGAGACCGAACAGGCAATCGACCTGCGCGAAAGTAAAGAGAAGTTGGAGCGAATCCTGGGCCATCCGATGCTGCTGTGGAGCATTCCCGGTGATTACGGTTTGTCCACGGAAAACACGCTGCAACTGGCAGCCGAGGCGGGATACGAACTCTGCGGCGAGTACACTTCGCCTATCAACAAATACCTCACAGACGACGCCTGCCCCTACTGGCCATACGTCGTGCGGCACGAGCAGACCGGCCTTTATATCGACGTCAATACCGCCAGCGGATGGCTTGCAATAAACCGCGATTATGACGTCCGGAAAATGGACGAAATGGCCGGTCTGGCCGAAGCGACCGGCATCCCCTGTATGATCGAGTTAGTTACCCACGTCCCGCAGGGAATGGACGAATACATTGACGATTGGAAGGCGTTTATGGAAGACATCTCCGTCCGCGTGAAGCGCGGAGCGGTGCGGATTACAACCTCGGCAGAGCAATTGAACTGGGTCAAGGCCTGCGAATTACTGTCGATTACCTCGCATGTTCAGGAGGGGCGGCTCGTTATCACAGTAACCAACCCGGGCGGGAGGCCTGTGCGGGAACTGGCCATTGATTGCGGCACAGAGGTCCGATCGGCGTCGTGCGAAGAGACGGAGCCGAAAATTCTGCGCGGACGCCTGGTAGTCTTACCCGAAATCCCCCCGGCAGAGACGATTACCGTGCGCGTGAACCTGGGTTAGAGCAACGAAAGGTTTAGGCGGGTGGCGTGGTCGCGGTGTTTGCCTGCCCCTTTGGGGCGACTACGTTTATGTTCGCGCCTCTACATGGCCACAAACACAGTGGCCACGGCACCCTGCGTAAAGGTTTTCATTGCATCCTCTCATATTGGGCGGTAAAAATTTGACTTCACAATCCAATTAGGAGATTCCCAATGCGATACAAGCATGTTGCAACAGTACTGCTGAGTTGCGTCGTAATGTTCGCCGGTTGCCAACAACGTGAAGAAACCGAAAAAAAACACGAACAGGGCAATCCTATCGACAAGACGAGCAATCCTATCGACAAAATGAACAATTCGATCGACGAAACGAGCATAAAGAAACTCGTCAGCAAAGCCGCCGGTATGTCCCCGGAAACGTTCCGCAAAATAATCAATGCCGGCAGTGCCGACCGAGTCCGCGACACGATCCCGAATAAGTCGCTGACTTTATGCCTACTGAGCGAAGAAAACCTTCGTGTAGCGGGAAACGAGGACTTCAAGATGATTAATGCTCCCGGCATGCCCGATCCTACGAAGTTGGCCAATGCGCTTAAGGGTGGGAGCAGCAAGATTAAGTTTATAGGTAAAATGATGGACTACGCATCTCTCATCCGGCCTTCTTACATCACTGACCTTGCATGGGAGATGAAAGATGGTCGCATTTCCGGCACGGTGAAGTTTTCCGTCCCCGATCTCTATTCGGGCCGGACGAAATTCATTATTATCAAGCAAGACTCGAGTTGGACAGTTACGGAGTTCTCAATGCCGTTGCGCAATCTGACCCTCCGGCTCAATGCCGAGGGCAATTGGAAGAAGATTGAGCAGTAAGTAGAACGGGCAAACTTGCCCGCGAAGTTTTTGGCATTGTGCCCAATGAGCATTCCGCTACGAACTTACTCGCTCCGAGTATTGTCTGTGCAGGCTTATGAGCGAATCAATGTCGCCCTTATCTGCCTGCTTGACAGCCTCCATATATTTGTCCCGAATGACACTGGTCGCTTGCCTCAGTTCTGTTGGCCAGGTGACTACGGGGCCTCCATTTTGTTTTATCCAGATGTTCGCCAGGAGACGCGACCACCGGCCATTACCATCCAGAAATGGATGTATTTGTACCGACCGGTGATGCAATGTCGCAGATTGTTCGATCAAGTCCCACTCGCCTTCTCGCCGGCACGCCAGGTCCCGGGCCAGGTTCTCCAGGGCTATTTCGACTTGATGCGCGGGAATACCAATGTTAAGGCCGCCGGTTGTGCGAATCTCCCCAGCCCACACCCACACCGTTCCGAACATCTCTTTGTGCAGACGGAGCATCCACCTGCCCGTGAACGGGGCCATACGTTTCGTAGGTTTGCGGGACAGGTACTTCGTTACCGCCTGAAGATTGTTAGAGAACTCGGCTGCGTTGAGTTGCTCTCTGGTCTTGACCTGCCTGATCTTGAGGCCCGAATAGTCATCGAGCGGAGTTTCGCCTTGAAGATTACGACG
>JAUVIQ010000193.1 GCA_030592655.1 Planctomycetales bacterium
CTGGCAGCACTTGGCCGAACGGACTTCTTCCAGAAGGCTTGCTTCCAGGGCGGCACATGCCTCCGCATCTTTCATGGCCTGAACCGGTTTTCGGAGGATCTGGACTTTGCCCTGCAGGAGCCTGATGCGTCGTTTGAACTTGGGCTGTACCTCGATTCTCTCACCAGAGAACTGACGGCCTACGGCTATGGACTGGAAATGAATGATCGGTCGAAAGTGGATCAGGCCGTCCGCATGGCCTTCGTGAAGGATGACTCGCTGGGAAATCTGCTCCGGCTGAACTACAAGCCCACAACGGGGCCGCTCCGCAAGCTGCGGATCAAGCTGGAGGTTGACACCAACCCGCCTGCCGGAGCGGAGTTCGAGACCAAGTACCTGGATTTCCCGTTCCCTTCGGCTGTGTGCGTGTTCGATCTTCCGAGCCTCTTCGCCGGCAAGCTGCACGCGCTGTTATGCCGGGAGTACCTAAAAGGGCGTGACTGGTACGACTTCATTTGGTACACGGCTCGCACGACGCCAGCCAACTACGCTCTGTTATCCGCGGCCCTGAACCAGATGGGCCCATGGAAGGACCAGGACGTGCAGGCGGACCGAGCCTGGTGTCTTGAACAACTGCGGGCCAAGATTGACTCGACCGATTGGGAGCACGCTCGCGACGACGTTCGCCGGTTCGTCAAGCCCAACGAGCTGCCATCACTGGACCTCTGGAGCCGGGAGTTCTTCCTGGCCCAAGTTGAGAAACTGGCCTGATAGCACGGCCACCAAGACAGGAACATTACGATGGAACAACAAGAAAGAGGTATCATCGCCAAGTTGGAGTTTCCGCTGCCCGAGTGCCGGGAGCAGTTCGCGATGGCCGCACACGCCCTCGACATCAAAAGCGTCCTGTGGGATTTGGATGAATGGCTTCGCAACAATCTCAAACACAGCAGTGATTTTGACGAAGAGACTCTGGCCGCAGTGGGAAAACACCTCTACGAATGCCTGGAGCAGCATAATGTCAGGTTGCACGAATAGGCGTTCGCAAGGTGGGAGAATTATCGCTTGAACCAGTTGTTGCAGAATATGCAACGACTGCCGCAGATAGCAAGCATCTTTACCTCTGGATCGTTACCCCGATGAGGCGATGACCTTCGTTGGGATGCCGATCTGGTAAAGGTGTCTGGCTGTGCATTTCAGGCAAGCCTCGTGTAATCCGCTGGTTATTGAGGAACCGCTACGCTATCAACCGAACGCCATCTATGACTTGCGGATATATGGTCTAATATGGACATGTGTAATAACGGACACAAGCCAACTATCCGATAAAGGAGAAGAAGGTTTCCGCAACGTTGGCGTAATCTGGTTTGGGAAGGAAAGGAACTGATGTGCCAATCTCCAGCGAACATCTAAACTCGACCCCAGAGGACCAGGATCTCTTGACGCCGAACGAGATTGGCAAGAGACTTCGTGTTACGGCGGAGCAGATCAGGTGCCTCATACGCAAAGGAGAACTTGCGGCGATTAACGTAGGCACCGGCCCGAAGAGGCCGCTCTATCGCATCACGCCGCAAGCACTTCAGGATTTTCTTTCACGCCGCTGGCAGCCAGGACTTTCCATCCGGCCCAGGCGGGCATCTAAGCGACGTCAGCCTGTTCGGGATCTCTTTCCGAAGCTTCGATGACACGCAGGCCACCGAGCAACTTGCCCCGAGCCTTCTTGATGGCATCCTCCACCTCATTGTCGGGGGTATGGGTGTAGGTCACTTGCTGCTGGAGATTGCTGTGTCTCATGAATTTTCTTTGCACATGTGGTGTGGTGACCAATGACATCGCTGTCGAGGCACAATGTCGAAGCCGGTAGAAGCCGTAACAAGGGACCTTCGCCTTCTTGCAGAGCCGGCGAAACTGTTCGGCTACCGAGTCCTTGCTCCAGGGCTTCCAGAACCTTGTTGTGAAGACCGAGCCTCCATCGGAGCGATGTCGTCCCCGCTTGGCCATCCTGCCAATCAGTTCTTTCCGATGTCGTCGCAAATGCTCCAAGGCCTGGAGAGTCTCCGGCCAGAGCAGAAACGTCTGGCAGATGCCGGTCTTTGACCGCGGGAGCGTAACTCTCTCGCCTCTGATATGTTTCCATGTCAGGTCATGGAGGTCCTTTGGTCCGAAGCCGCAGTTAAGCCCCAGGAGCAACATCACCTTCAGTTGAATGTCGGCATGCTCCAGAAGCCGGTGGATCTGTTCGGTTGTGTAGAGAGGCTTTTCCACCGAACCGACAGGCCGTGGCGGTTCGTTCTTGACCCTTTTGAGCTTCGGGACTTTCTCCAGCAGATCGAGATCATCGGCGAAGTTGAATATGCTTCTTACTGCTGTGAGGTAGTGGTTGATGGATTCAGGGGAGTAGTTCCGCTTCCGAAGGGAGACCTTCCAGGCGGCGAACATCTCCACGGTGAATTCTCCAGCCCGTAGGTTCGGGTGGTCCTTCAAGAATCGTCTGAGCCAGCCCTTGTAGCTCCGCAACGTCGTTTCCGGAGCCTTCCAGTTGGCTTGCTGGGCGGCCAGGAAGCGATTGGCCAATTCCTTGACCGTTACCAGGCTGCCCGACGGTCCGAACGGTTTCGGGTCCATCGCCACCGAGCTCATCCCGAGGGCCAGATGGTGATATCGCTGAAGCGCCTCGTCTCTGTCTGACCCAAGATAGACTCGCTTCTTGTCGCGAGTAACATAGTACTGGCCAGTGTGTTTGTGATAACTCAGCGGGTTCGATGCTGGTCGGCTTCGTGACATTTTCGCACCTCACTACACGTTCAAAAGTGTAGTCAAAAGTGTAGCACCACGATTGCCGGTGGGGATGTCGCAGGAATGACGGCTTGTAACTCTTTGGCTTACATGCCGATATGTACTGGGCCGTACTGGACTTGAACCAGTGACCTCCTGCGTGTCGAGCAGGCGCTCTAGCCAACTGAGCTAACGGCCCTCTGAAATCAAAGTTAAGTGTATGCCCATCCGGTCGGTCTGTCAAGAAAGCTTCAATACGATTCATCTCGATTTGTCATTGTGCTCTGAAACTCCAACAGATAAACTACCAAACCCATTTGACCTTACAAACATTCAAAGCAAGGCGGTAAAAGTGTTCAAGATAATAAGCAACGAGGAAGTAGGCCCAAACGTCCATCGCCTGGTGGTCGATGCGCCGCGTGTAGCCAAGGCCCGCAAGCCCGGACAATTCGTTATCGTCCGCAAAACCGACGGAACCGAACGCATCCCACTGACAATAGCCGACGCAGACGCCGCCGCAGGAACCATCACACTGTTCATCCAGGCAGTCGGCGTAAGCACCAGGGCAATCGTCGCTACGCCCGCAGGTGAATCGCTCCGCGACGTTGCCGGCCCGCTGGGTCTGCCGACGCACCTCCAAACATGGGGAAACGTCGCCTGCATCGGCGGAGGGGTCGGAACAGCCGTCCTCTACCCGCTCGCCAAAGCGCTGGCCCAGGCGGGAAACAAGGTCTATACCGTCATCGGCGCTCGCTCGGCTGGGCAGGTAATCCTGGCCGACGAACTCGGCGAATTCTCCGAGGAAGTCTTCATCGCCACCGAAGACGGAAGCAGCGGACGCGAAGGGCTCGTAACCGTAATCCTTGCCGACATGCTGGCCGGTGAACTTCCCAAACCGGACGCCGTATTCGCCGTCGGACCCGTCCCGATGATGTCGGCGATAGCCGAGATGACCCGCCCAGCCGCCATTCCCACCATCGTCAGCCTCAACGCCATAATGATCGACGGGACGGGCATGTGCGGCGGATGCCGGGTTACCATCGGCGGCGAAACGAAATTCACTTGCGTCGATGGACCGGAATTCGACGCGCATCAGGTCGATTTCGCAGGCTTGAGAAACCGGCTCGGAATGTATCGCGAACACGAAACCGACGCACTGCACAAATGCAAACTGGATCAACAACTCGACGAAATCAAGGAGGCGGACTGAATGACTACCTCCGCGACAAGTAACGAACTGACCGCCAAAGAGCGGATGACTATCGAGCGCGTCAAGATGCCCGAGCAGGACGCCGCCCAGCGAGCCGGTAACTTTCTCGAAGTCAACCTCGGCTTGAGCGAAGCGGCTGCCGTCCGCGAGGCCCAACGATGTCTCCAGTGCAAGAATCGCCAGTGCGTCCAAGGCTGCCCGGTCGAGGTCGATATTCCGGAGTTCATCGACAAGGTGGCCCAAGGCGATTTCGCATCGGCCGCCGAGATACTGACCCGCACGAACGCCCTTCCGGCAATCTGCGGACGGGTCTGCCCACAGGAAATCCAATGCGAAGCCAAATGCGTTCGAGGCATCAAGGGCGAATCCGTCGCCGTCGGACACCTTGAACGATTCGTCGCCGACTGGGCAAGGCAGAACGGCATAAAGGCTGAAACAACCAAGGTCGAACCGAGCGGTTTCAAGGTCGCCGTTGTCGGGGCGGGTCCTGCCGGTCTGACGGCAGCGGGCGAACTTGCCCGGATGGGACACGAAGTAACGATATTCGAGGCCCTCCACGCACCCGGCGGCGTGCTGCGATACGGGATACCCGAATTCCGCCTGCCCGAAAACGTCATCGACTACGAAGTCGCGCAGATAGAAGCCCTCGGCGTGCGGATCGAGTGCAACGTCATCGTCGGAAGGACAATCACGCTGGCCGAAATCCGCGAGAAGTTCGACGCGGCCTTCATCGCCAACGGAGCCGGGCTTCCGGTGTTCCTGAAGGTCCCCGGCGAAAACCTCAATGCCGTATATTCCGCCAACGAGTTCCTCGTCCGCGTCAACCTTATGGGCGCGTATCGCGACGGGTATGAGCGGACGCCGATAATCCGAGGCCGGCGCGTAGTCGTAATCGGCGGCGGGAATACCGCGATGGACGCCGTGCGAACTTCCAAACGACTTGGGGCTGAAAAAGCCATGATCTTCTACCGTCGAACCGAAGCCGAAATGCCCGCACGAACCGAAGAAATCAAACACGCCAAAGAGGAAGGCATCGAGTTCCATCTGCTTGAAGCGCCGGTCGAAATCCTCGGCTCCGATGGCTGGGTCAGCGGGATTCGGATGCAGAAGATGGAACTCGGCGAGCCGGACGATTCGGGCCGGCGGCGCCCCGTTCCCATCCCCGGAAGCGAGCACGAAGTCGAGTGCGACGTTATCGTCGTAGCCGTCGGTATTAACGCCAATCCGCTGCTGACCGCCACCGAGCCCGAACTGAAGACCAACAAGTGGGGATACATTGAAGCCGACGAGTCGGGCCGGACCTCGATTCCGTGCATCTTCGCCGGCGGGGACATTGTTCGGGGTTCAGCCACGGTCATCCTTGCGATGGGCGACGGAAAAGACGCGGCTGCGGGGATAGACGAGTACCTGCGAGAAAAGTAGCACGGGCGTCCCCAAGGGACAGGTCTCGCCCGTGAAGATGCGGGCCGAAACGGGCCGAAACGGGCCAATTCGGGCCGATTCGGGCCAATTGGGAACCATTGGGAACGAATGGGAACCATTGGGGTCAATTGGGGCCAATTCGGGCCAATTGCAAAATCCGTAACTCTTTGGCGGACATAGATTTGCGTATTTCGGGGTCGTTTTTTCGTCCATTTTTAAAAATTCGCCTTTGCCTATATTGCCTAAACGGCCCAAGTTGTTCCACGAATTACACGAATAAAGACGAATTTCACGAATTACGGATTCCATTTTTCTGTTTTTCCC
>JAUVIQ010000106.1 GCA_030592655.1 Planctomycetales bacterium
AAGACGACCTGATTGGAGCACTGGAGCAATTCAAACCGGATATTGTCGTCGTAACGGCGCTGACGACCGAGGTCTATGCCGCACAGGACGTGATGCGTCAGGCCAAAGAATTCTCCAGCGAGATATTCACGATAATCGGCGGGATCCACGCCTCGCTCCTTCCCGAAGACTTCCATCTGCCATACGTGGACGTTATCGCCGCCGGTGAAGCGGAACTGAATTTCCCCCAACTTGTCGATGCCATCGAAAAGCATAAACCGCTCAAGGACATCCCAGACCTCATCTGGGCCGATACCGATGGCTCCTTCGTCCACAACGCCGAAGGCCCGATGAAACTGGACATGGACGCGCTGCCCATGCCACGGCGAGACCTTATCGAGCATAATCGCCAGGAGTATTTCTGGCTGTTCAACAAGCCCGACATTGCCATGGCCACAGGTCGCGGATGCCCGTTCCGGTGCAATTTCTGTAGCGTCTGGCAGTTCTACAAGGGTCTGACCCGCCAGATGTCAGCCAAGCGCGTCATAGATGAGATCAAAACCGTCGGTCTCGACCATATCACCTTCATGGACGACAACTTCCTGATGAATTACAAGCGTGAGACCGCCATCGCCGAGATGATCGTAGCCGAGGGAATACAAAAAAGTTACAGCATGGAGTGCCGCACCGATTCGATCGTCCGCCACCCGGACCTGGTGAAAAAATGGGCGGACATAGGCCTGTCGTCCGTGCTGCTTGGGCTGGAGGCGGTCTCCGACGAGGGCCTCAAGGACGTCAACAAGGGCACCGACATGCGGACCAACGATGAGGCCGTTCGCATTATGCACGACAACGGCGTCATCGTCTGGGGCGCATTTATCACCGACCCTCAATGGGAGGCCGACGACTTCCAACGCCTCCGCGATTACGTCGATAAAATGAAAATCACGCAGACACAGTTCACCGTCCTTACCCCCCTGCCGGGAACGGAACTGTACCGCCAGCGGAAAGACGAACTGCTGACGGACGATTACACATGCTTTGACGCTCTCCACGCCGTTACACCCACCAAACTACCGCGAGAAGAATTCTATAAACTCTACGCCGGACTTTATCGACAGACCAGCCTCGAACCGTACTACGCCCTCGTCCGCGCCGGTAAAATGACCGTCGAGGACTGCAAACGCGGAAATGAAATGCTCGAGATTATGAGCCGGTGGGAACTCTACCTCGACCAGGACCCCATCCTCGGAAACCGCCAAAAACGACAAGACGTCAATGCGAAAAACTCATGACCGCATTCAGGTCCTTTGTTTATCGGGTTTTATACCGGAAAGGCGGCAGGAATGAACAAGATAAAATTATCAGTTCTCGTTTTGGCAGCGGCGGTTGTCCTTGCTGTACCGGCGGAACCTTGCGAGGCCGCTTCGCAAAAGCAAATCCGCAAGTTGATTGTCCAACTCGGCAGTTCCAATGAGAAAACCCACCTGGACGCGAAGAAGAACCTCCGCCGACTCCCGCCCGAACAGATTACCGATCCGCTGATCGCTGCACTGGAAAGTGATGCATGGGAGGCGCGGGCGGGTGCGGCTGACGTTCTCGGGCAGATAAAGGCCTCCAAAGCGGTCGAGCCAATATGCAAACTCCTGAAGGACAAAATCTGGACGGTTCGCCTCCGGGCAGCCAGGTCTTTGGGACAGATAAAGGATCCACGTGCGAACAAAGCCCTCGTCGCGGCGATGAAAGACCCCGATCACGCTGTGTCCTCCGCTGCAATGAGGGCATTGAAAAACACAGGTCATCTCTCTACGGACATGCTCGTTACCGTCATGACAATGGCCAATCCTGCGATTCGCCGCGAAGCCATCGCCATTCTCCACCAACGTAAAACCAAGGGAATGTACGAGAAGTACCTCAAGGCCCTCGGCGACAAAGACGCCTCCGTTCGCAGCATCGCGTTTTACGCCATCGCCT
Source organism: Planctomycetales bacterium (assembly GCA_030592655.1). Taxonomy (GTDB): domain Bacteria; phylum Planctomycetota; class Phycisphaerae; order SM23-33; family SM23-33; genus JAUWNJ01. The sequence goes on from JAUVIQ010000106.1 coordinate 1,954, forward strand.
ATCCCCAAATCGCAGACTCAAAGGCTGTTGCGCCACTGGTCAAACTTCTCAAAGACAAAGGCGATATGCCGCAGCGAGCAGCGCAACTTCTGAGCGTCATCGGCGACAAACGCGCAGTGGAACCTCTGCGACGAACCATGTGGAACCACAATAATTTATCTACCAGGCGGGCCGCCATCAAGGCGCTCGTCCGCCTGGAAGCGGAAAAAATGGTCCCGGCACTAATCGAGTTGCTGGGCCGACAGAAGGATACCCGCTGCACAGCCATTCAGGTGCTAAGGCGGTTCTGCGACCGTCGGGCCTGCGAGGCGATACTGGAAGTCCTTTCAGACGACAAAGAACGAGTACGGGTGCAGGCAGCCGCAACACTTGGCTGCCTCGGCGACACAAGCGCGGTTGGGCCACTTATAAAACTGTTGGAGAACGACCCCAAGCCGAGTGTTCGCCTCGCAGCCGTCAAGTCGCTGGGCCGGCTCGGCGACGAGCGGGCAATCGACCCGCTCATTCGGGCTATGACACATCCGAAGTACCGCATCCGTCAGGCGGCTGTAACGTCTTTAGGCGTAATCGGCGGGGAAAAAGTGTTCAAAACGCTGATAAGCGCGACAAAGAACCCTGACGCAAAGGTCCGCGAACGGGCTGTTGACATGCTCGGTGAGACAGGCGATAAACGGGCATACAAATCGCTGCTCACTGCCCTCAGCGACAAGGACTACCATGTATTATTCGCCGCTGTAAAAGCGATGAAGACAATGGGCGACGAGCAGGCAATCGAGCCAATGAGGCGGATACTCCGCACCAGACGGGGAAGCAAAACGTTCCTCCAACGGAAGACCGTAAAGGCTCTGGCCGAGGTCGGGCGTGAACGCGCCGTGCCCGCCTTAATCGAAGCACTGGATGACCCTTACGATGGTGTCGTGCATAACGCCGCCCGCTCGCTGGGTGAACTGGGCGATAAGCGGGCAATCAAGCCTTTGAGCGACGTGCTGCTCAATCGCGACGGTAATCTTGCGCGGACGGGAGCCTTCATCGGCCTGTACAAACTCGGCGAGCGACCGGCGTTTCTTCCGGGGCTGAAATTGCTCAAAAACATCAGCGATGACAGACGACGACAGGAAATCGCCGAGATACTGGCCTCTATTGCGAATAACTCTCATATCGATTCCCTGATTACTCAACTGTCGAGCAAGGATCACAGTGAGCGGACTGCGGCGGTAGTGGTCCTTGGCTACACAAAGAATCCCCGTGTCGTCGAGCCGTTGATTAATTGCTTGGGCGCTACGTCCGGCCTGAATCAACAAGTCGTCGTCGAGGCCCTTGGGCGAATCGGCGACGCCCGGGCAGTAGCGCCGTTGTGCAACCTGCTGAAAGACAAGAACAAGCAAGTCATCCGTGCAGCCGCCAAGGCGCTGGGTAATATCGGCGACAAACGAGCGGTCGAACCACTGCTGGAGGCACTTACCAGCCAATCTCTCAAGAGAAACCGATCAACCCAGAAAGCGATTGCCGTCGCCCTGGCGCAGATCGGCGACCCGCGAGTCCTCAAGGACCTCCTCAAGTGCATGAAGTCGAATCACTGGATCGCTGGTGCCGTCGCCGCGATGAAAGACAAGCGGACAATCAAGCCTCTGTGGGAAGCATGGCGTCGAGCCGGTTACGGCTACGCGAGGCTCTTCGTCATCAAGGCCCTTGTCCAGTTGGACCCCAAAAACAGCATCGAAAGGCTCGAAAAGATAGCCCTTACCGAGTACTTTGGAGACCATCGGGCTGAAGCGATTAAGATACTTGGCGACCTCGGCAACCAACGAAGCATCCCCGTTCTCAAACGCGCACTGCGCGACGAACACCCAAAAGTACGCGCAGCCACACGCGAGGCACTCAAAAAGATTGGAGGAAAAAAAGGGACCTGATGCCTCCTGAATAACTCAAACTGACCGAATGCGTAGCACGGGCATCTCGCCCGCGCGGAAAAGCAGGAAAAAACCACAGAATTCACGGGCGAGACGCCCGTGCTACGTATTGCTGCAACCCGGTTTCACCCGGTAGAGTCAGCCGGAGAATGCTTCACGATTATTGCGCATTTCGCCTCGTTGCAATGCGACAAGTCGATACTGTATTCATATCCAAGCCGCTCCAGCACACGCCGGTAAAGTACCGCACAGTGCCGACAGTAATCGTGATAAGGTTCGATGTGCTTGTATTCCAGTAGCCGACCCTTGGACGGGCAGTGGTGCATTGTAATCCTGAACTCACCTTCCATGAACGACCCGTTGCACTTACGGTGTGAATTCGCCAAATGCCCCCCGCCTCGTCGAGGTCCCATACCTCGCATCCGACAGCCTTGCTGTAGTACGAAGGCCACAAACCGGGAAGGAACATCTCAGGCCGCTTGCTCAACAACCCGGTCCCACCGGGAATACGCTGCCTGGCACGCGAATAAAGCCTCGGCCCGGTTGTCTCTTCCCAGTTTATCTGCTCTCTGGCAGCCATGTGTTCAACCTTGTTTAACTATGTCCCGGGCAATCTACATAGACCTCTGTTCATTTGTCCAGGCAATAGGGAAGGGTTTGCTATAATTTTTTTACCGTTTCCGGTTTAGCGGAAGTGTTTACCGACGCGGCAGAGCTGTGCGTGCCGCCTCCCATGGTCGGTGCGCCCGAGATACTGCCCGAGAACCTGCCGAACACTTGGACGGACGGCGCGGCGACGGCAAGGAAACGGTCATCAAGACTTTCGCATTGGTTCGACCGTTCCTTTACAATCGCGGCTCGTTTATCTCACACTGGTGCATTAACTAATTGGCGGCGGTATTACAGACTACTAGGCAGGGTATTCGGTTATCCGTTAAGGATTGTCTCAACCTCCTCCTTGTCCACATCCGTGATATAGGTTATTCCGCTAACCTGTGCCGCCTCGCGCGTCAGTGCCGCCAGATCGCCTCTTGCTATGTGTTCCAGAGCGAACTTCCGGCTACCGGCCATTATCTGACGCAAGCCCTGTGCAAGACGTTCGTAATAGGTGTAAAGCCCCAACGCGCCGGTCGGTAGTTTCTCGAACTCTTTGTCCCCCAGTTCCTTGCGCAACTCGCCTGCGGTTACGAAGATTTCGTCCTTCGAATTACCGAAACGTTCTATGTACACCGGAACCTGGTTGTCTTCGATTGTGCGTCCGATTGTTTTACCGACCATTGCCGCGGCGATGGGAGCGCGGGCCATGCCGATAAGTTTTGTGAACGGTGCGCCCATGGCAAGGCCTTTGAAAATTTGATCCTCGAAGACAAAGCCGCCGGCTGGGGCAAGCGCTGGCACGTGCTCGCCCTTGTCGGCGAATCGCTTGGTGTACTGATACATAAGCGAGTGCAGTTCGACCGGCGGGACGCCCCACTCATTCATCATTCGCCAGGGACTCATGCCCGTGCCGCCGCCCGCGCCATCGACGGTGAGAAGGTCAATCTTGTAACGCGAGGCAAAGAGGACCGCACGCGCGAGATCCGCAGGCCGATACGCGCCGGTCTTGAGGAAGATGTACTTCGCGCCTGCGCTTCGCAATTCCTCAACTCGCTTGGCGAACGCTTCTTCGGTAACCATCCCAACGCGCGAATGCCGCTCAAACTCCTTGAACGCGCCATGCTCGAAGGCCTTGATAACGTTGGGGTCGGTCGGGTTCGGCAGCACAATATAGCCGCGTTCATAAAGCAGTTGGGCCTTTTTGAGGTTTGTAATTTTCACCTCGCCGCCGATGTCTTTCGCACCCTGGCCCCATTTCAGTTCCACGCACTCGACGCCGAGTTTCTCAATACCGTATTCCTGCACGCCAAGCCGTGTGTCCTCAATGTTTGCCTGCAAAACAATAGCGCCGTAGCCGTCACGCTGATTGTCCTTATAAAGATTCACGCGGCGTTTCAGATCGACCGTATCCATTATGTGGCTGTCTTTGATGACAGACTCTGGGTCCATACCGACGATGTTCTCGCCGATGGTCAGACCGGTCCCAGCCAGCGCTGACCCGATGGCCAGACCTTCCCAGTTATTCTTGGCGATATTCGTCGAGCCGATTCCCGGAATAATCCACGGAAGACGGAACTTCAGTCCCTTATCGTGGCCGAAGGCGACTTCCAGATTAACGGCGGGGAAAACGGCCTTGTCGCTGTCGGCCTCGATGCCGTGCGCGCCGACCGCTGTTCCCATGATGTTAAAATGCGAGTAGTCGATGGGATAGGTCTTCTCGGCGGCGGTGGTTATCACGCCGAAAGGTTGCGGGTAAATAACCTCGTGTCCGCGATATGCGCTCTTTCCGATCTCGCACATGCCTATGCACCCGTCCACGCAGGTCGCACACATGCCCGATGCCGGCGAAACAGAACCTTCCGTTCGGTTCTTCGTAAGAGTTGCAGCCGATGCGTTTATCTTCGAAAGCGTAACTGACATTTATTCGACTCCTTCTTTTCTTATTTATCTTTTTGTATCTCGCAGGCGACACAAGGGTCCAGATAGCACATCATGTCGTCGAACTGGTCTTTCTCAATACAAGGCGGGGACAGATTTGCACAGCCGCCGCATATTGCGTTTTCCGGTTCGTTATAGGTGCATCGCAACTGGCAGGCGGGGCAGATATACATGCACCCGCCGCACAACCGACATTCGTCCGACTTGATGTCAAACGGCGTTCCGATACTCCTCTTCTCGCCCCTGCCCCGGAAGCCGATGGCCTTGGCCATCATCTGCTCCTCGCACATCCGCACGCACAGCCCGCAAAGGATGCAGTCCTCATATTCCTGCTTGAACCGCTGCTGACGCACATCGTGTGCGGCGGCAAGGTCTTGTATCGTTTTGGACTGCGGGCATGAGGCCAGCAGGAGTTCGAGAATCATTTTTCGCGCGCGAACGACGCGCGCCGACGCGGTGCGAACTTTCAGGCCCTCTTCGGCAGGGTATGTGCATGAGGAGACGAGTTTTGCCCTGGGGCCTTGGCCGATCTCCACTACGCACAACCGGCATGCGCCGTAGGGCGACAGACCGTCCACGTGGCACAGCGTCGGGATGGGAAATCCCAAAAACCGCGCCGCTTCCAGCACGGTACTGCCATCTTCGACTGAAACGTTCAATCCGTTAATGACAAGATTAATCATCGGTATCTCTAAAGCCTCCCGGCGTTCAGTATTCCTTCAAAACGCTACGTTACGTCCACTGCCTCGAATTTACAGACGCTCCTGCACGCGCCGCACTTGATGCACTTGGCGGCGTCAATCGTATGGGGTTGTTTTTTCTCACCCGTAATCGCATCTTCCGGGCAGGCCTTAACGCAGGCCTGGCATCCTACGCAGTTCTCATTAATCGAATAGTGGATAAGTTCCTTGCACACGCCTGCCGGGCATCGCTTATTTTCGATGTGTTCGAGATATTCGTCCCGGAAGTATCGCAATGTGGAAAGCACGGGGTTTGGCGCCGTCTGGCCGAGGCCACACATCGTCGTATCTCTGACTACAACTGCGAGTTCTTCAAGAAGATCCAGGTGCTCCGGCGTGCCTTTGCCGGCGGAAATATCGTCAAGAATTTCGTACATCCTCTGCGTGCCCTTGCGGCAGGTGTAGCACTTACCGCACGACTCGTCTTTGAGGAAGTGCATGAAGTATTTGGCGACATCGACCATGCAGGTGTTCTCGTCCATGACGATCATGCCGCCGGAGCCCATAATCGAACCGGCCTCGGTCAGACTGTCGTAATCGACGGCAAGGTCAAACTTATCGGCGGGAATGCATCCGCCCGACGGTCCGCCCGTCTGCACTGCCTTGATTTCGGCTTTGCCCGACGGTCCGCCGCCTATGTCATAGACGATTTCCTTTATCGTGATGCCCATCGGAACTTCGACAAGGCCTGTATTCCTGATCTTTCCGACCAGGCTGAAAATCTTCGTACCGGAATTGTTTTTCGTCCCGGTTTTCGCAAACGCTTCGGCCTCGCTGTCGATGATAACCGGGATATTCGCCCACGTTTCGACGTTGTTGATGGCGGTTGGCTTTCCGTCGATGCCTTTTTGAATGGGGAACGGCGGTCGCTGACGCGGCTCGCCCATCTTGCCTTCGATTGATCGGATAAGCGCGGTCTCCTCGCCGCAGACAAACGCTCCGGCGCCCCGGACAATCTGAATGTCGAAGGAAAACCCCGTGCCGAGGATGTTCTTTCCCAGAAGGTTTAGTTCCGACGCCTGGCGAAGCGCGATGACGAGATGTTTGATGGCAAGCGGGTATTCATTGCGGACGTAGATCACCCCATGGGTGGAGCCGGTGCCGTAAGCGCCGATGAGCATGCCTTCGATGATGCTGTGTGGGTTGCCCTCGAGCACGCTGCGGTCCATGTATGCGCCCGGATCGCCTTCGTCGGCGTTACACACGAGGAATTTTTCCTGGCCGTTGGGTTGTTTGGCCAGCATTTCCCACTTCAACCCCGTGGGGAATCCCGCGCCGCCACGTCCTCGCAGACCTGAATCCTTTACCTGCTCTATCACCCACGCGGGGCTACGCTTACCAAGCGCCTTGGCAAGAGAACTGTAGCCGCCATGTTCCAGGTAGTTATAAACCCGGATAGGATCGACTTTCTCGTTTCGGTCAAGCAGCGTCCGAACCTGTTTACTGAAAAACGGGAGGTCGTCCTGCTTTTCGATCTGCTCGCCGGTTTGGGGATCCTTCATAAGAAGGTCTGTAAGCACCTCGCCCTTCGCCACGGCCTCAACAATTAGCGCCATCTCCCTCAGACCGACGTTGGGATAAACCGTACGAGCCGGTTCGATTAGTACGGAAGGCTCGATCTGGCAGAATCCGTGGCAGCCTGTAATTCGAAGTTTGACTTTTCCGGTCAGTTCTTTGGCGAGGATTTCGCGTTTTGCCACGCGGATTATGTCGCTGGCGCCGCTGGCTTGGCCGCAAGTTCCCGCGGGAATGACAATGGTGGGAATATCGGGATCCCGGCCGGTTTGCAACCGGTCCTGGAGCGTCCTGAAGTCGTCAAGTGATTTCAATTTCAGCATTTGTAATATAACCCTGTGCTTTCGTGCGTTTGTACAGGTGAACGGGTTCGACGATTAAACATGGACGCCCTCCAGGTCCAGTCGATGCGATTTGCATCCTCGGCGCGAGCAGACCTGCATCATCCCACCGTTGCGGACAACCATCGGCACCATCGGCGCGCCGCATTCCGTGCAGTTCGAGGCACTGACGAGCTCCGCGTAGCAGTGGGGACAGAAAAAGTAGAGAACCGTATCGGTAGGAATGTTAATCTGCGACTTAATATTAAAACTACCGTAAAGACAGGAGCGATTGAATCCACAGTGCTGATTATCGAAAGAAATCGTTAGCCGGATCGACGGCAGGCCGTCAATGGGCCGGGGCGGGTCCATCAGGCTGTGGTTGCAGTGCGGGCAGTGAACTTCCAAGGGAAAGACGCGCTCGTCGGTTTCAACCTCGATCTCGTCCATGCCCTCTCGTGTCCTGGCGATTATCCCAGCCACCTTGCTCGATTTTACGTTGGAGAAATAATGGCCGTCCACAACGACGATTGGCCCAAGGGCACAAGCGCCCAGGCAGTTCACCGTTTGCAGCGTGAACTCCCTATCCGGCGTGGTTTCACCGGCCCCGATCTTCAGTTGCCGCTCAAACTCCTCGGCAATCATCGGCGCGCCGCGGACATGGCAGGCAGTACCGACGCACACGGAGACGAGATGTTTGCCACGCGGCTCCAGGCTGAAAGAATGGTAGAAGGTGGCGACGCCGTATATATCCACCAGGGATCGCCCCGTTTCGTCTGCCACCATTCTGAGCGCATCTTCGGGGAGGTAGCCGTACCGGGTCTGTATCTCTTCGAGAATGGCGATTAACCCTCCCTGGTC
>JAUVIQ010000211.1 GCA_030592655.1 Planctomycetales bacterium
ACAAACACTGGACGAAGAAGCTCTATAAAAATACCGACCCGCCCTACTTCGGCTACTATCGCCATAGCGACCGGACGATGGTGATGAACATCGCAACGGGCACGGGAACGCTGGTTCACGAATTGACGCACGCATTGATTGTGTACGACTTCCCGGCTGTGCCTCTGTGGTTCAACGAGGGGCTGGCGAGTCTGCACGAGGGCTGTCGGGTGCTGCCCGATAAGATAATCGGCGTGGTGAACTGGCGATTGCCTGCGTTGCAGAAGGCGGTCCGGGCCAAGACCCTCCGCCCGTTGCGGGAGTTGGTTACGCGCAGGGATTTCTATGGCCGACAGCGTGGGCTGAACTACGCACAGGCGAGATATTTCGTGATGTACATGCAGAAGCGGGGTCTGTTGCGGAAGTTTTACAAGCGCTTCCGCGACAATCATACCGGCAAGGACGCTGAGGTCAAAGCCATCGAGCACGTCTTCGACGCCAAACTGGAAAAGATCGAGTCCGACTACCTCAAGTGGGTAATGACGCTCCGCTGGAGATCCCGATGAGGCAGAAAACAGAACCTTCACGCCTTACGGACTTGCCGAGCGTTTCGGCGAAATCCGCATCACTGTCAGAACTATCGCCCATATCGCCACCGCGCCGCAGGCGATTGCAAACACCGGCCATCCCCCCCACAGGGCAAGGAGCGGAATCGCCGCCGACGTCCACAATCCTCCCCCCATGAACGGTTCGTGAAGGAGTTGTTTGGAGGCGAAAGCGTCGGCTGCGGGGGTTTTATATTCCGGGTCCACCACGCGCAGAAGCAGCAGTCCCGTCGCAGTTACGCCCATCGACTGTCCCATCTCCGCAATCGAACGCTCGAACCACGCGTTAGGAAGGAACAACCTGGCGAGCACGAGTACGCAGAAAACATTCCACACAATCCCGCCCACCATCACAATCGCAAACGGAACGGCTGCGGGTATCAGCGCCTTGATGTTAATCGTCGCAATCGCCGCAACGATCAGGAAGTCCAGCGAAGTGTTTTGAATCCGCCGCATGAGTCCGGCGTCCATCAGTTTGCGCTTGTCGAATTTGTCTTCGAAGATTTGCACGACAAGCCCGCCGATCATGCACAGCGGAAACAACGGGAAACTGTCGGCGACTTGTATGAACGTCGCGTTGCCCACTCCGTGAGATGCTGCGAGCAGGCATTGTTTCAAGAGCAGTCCAATCCCGATCGCCACCCCTACAAACACCAGATGAAGCGTAAGCGTCTCAATTGCATCGGCGGAAACAGTCAGCCGACCGGCGATTGGTCGCAGGTCAGCCGAGGTCTCACCGGCAATTTCCCGTCGAGAAACATCCTCAACTCGCACCTTCCTGGTGGTATGTCCGCGTCTCACAGCCCAGTTCACCAACGCCATTCCCACAACTATCGCGCTGATCATTCCGACGGTGGCACTGGCGAGGGCGAAATCCTTTCCATCTTCCCAGTTGAGTTTCTCGAACGTTTTACTAAGTCCAGCCGCTGTTCCGTGACCACCCTCAAAACCCACCGGAAGAATCGCTGCGAACATTTCCGGCAAGTTCGGGTACAACTGTGTTATAACCAGCAGGAACAACCCGATACCGACGACGTATTGTCCCCACGCTACGACCTGTCCGTACGCCAGTTGCGGTCCGGCACGTCGGGCAATCTGGGTGAATTTCGGCAGCACCGCGCCCATAAACAGACACGCAAAAACAATGTTGATCAGGAAACCGGGCAGTTTACCCCACCCCGCTGTCCAGCCGGCCGGTACCGGAGAACCCAGCGCCCCCGCACCCTGAATGACCGCCAAACCGATCAGCCCGCCGATGACACACGCAGGAAGATACAGCCCCTTGAGCAGGCGAATTCGCATCCGCAGGTAATAACCCACCCCCAACAGAATGCACAGGCCTAGAAATGAACTCGCAATTGTCACGTTTGGTCTCCCGATTTGGGCGGCGTTTCCGATCAGCACACGCAACGGCGCGAGTGAAAAGATACCGCCAGGTGGGCGTTACGTCAAGATCGCAAGTCTTCCGTGGGTTTGCGTGTCGCTCCGGACCGGCCTGCGATTGCGCCGGTAACAATCATCGCCAGCGCCAGAATTATCATGAACCTGTTCGTAGTCGTGTCCGCCAGCCAAACCCCGGCGCGGACCAGCAAGCGTGGTTCTTCGCGTTGCGGGGGATTACCGGCCTCTCGCAACAAACGTTCAGGGGCAGAGGGTTCCGGGGAGGCGGACTTCATCTCGACGGTTTCACATCCAGCCGGACGGTAATTTCCATGCCGGATCATCAGGCGGGCAATCAATATCGGATCGTCCTGGGTCGCACGAATCATCCGGCCATTATAGGCAGAGAGTTTCTCGTCACATTTGACCTGGTGAGCGAGCGCATCCCGTTGGGCCTGAAGGTCGTCCAGAGCGGCGTATTCGGGCAGGAGGACTACACCTGCCAGCGCCGCCAGACCGGCGAAAGTGAAAAAGGCGAAGATTACATACCGACCGGCTGGTCGCTTTCGGGTAAAGTCATCGTTATTATCTTCCGGGTCTGTAAAAGTCATAAAATGCCTTCCCTCTCTTACATCGGAATTTGGAGGCAAAAATCCGTAAGCGAAATCCGCACTTTTGGAAAAAATCTACTCCGGTTTCGGGATTTTGAGTTTTCCGCGATAATAATATGGCAGGTCGGCGTCGGTGGCATCCTTCCAAAGTCCCCTGCAAGCCTCCTTCGCTTCGGTTTGCGAGGCCTTAAATTCCCGTCCGAGCGGATGGCGAAATCGCGGGTCGCAATACCCATGGCCTGTGGCGATTATCCGCTCGTTAAGGTTCTTCCCGTCAGGCCCGATTACGTACGCCAGCAGGCGGTTATACGTATCGCGGATTCTGGCACGCTGGAGTTTCAGCGTAACGGTTTTTCCAAGTGCGAACGACCGGGTGAAACTCGAAGCCTCAGGCCCAAAGTGCTCTACGGGCGAGTCGGGCTTGACGGTTTCGGGCGTGTCCACTCCCAGCAGGCGGATGCGGGTACGGCGAAATCTACCGTCGGGAATGTCGATGTCGAGCGTATCACCGTCAACGATCCGGACAACCTTGAATTGCCGGTTATTGTACTTGTCCCAATCGTCTTTCGGCGCTCTGCCGAAGAATCCCGCACGATCGACCAGGACCAGGGCGACCAGCACTGCGACAACACCGGCCAGAAGGAAAAATTTCCTCGCCGCCCGATGTATTCGTCGCCGGCGACGGGTCAGTTTGTCCGAACGTTTGAATTTCGACATCTTACGCACAAAAACAACATCGCTATGCGAAGCATCCCTTCTTTGGGGAAACGGCAAGCCGATCTTGATGACCGGTTATTTCTTTTTGGAGGCGATTTTCTTTCTGGTTTTTTTCTTTATGGGCGTTTTGGCGACGGTTTTCTTCTTCGGTCCCAGGTCGAATGCGTCGTGGACCAGTCGAAGCGCCTTTGGACCGTCGAGTTTGTTGATGATACAGGAGATTTTTATCTCGCTGGTCGTGATGTTGCGGATGTTGACACTGCCTTCGGCAAGTGCGGCGAACATTTTCTCGGCTACGCCGGTATGGACTCTCATCCCCAGACCGATGACCGAGACCTTCGCCAGGTTCTTCTCGCACTCGATAGTGGTGCCGGTCATCTGCCGGCACAATTTCCGGCATACTCGGCGTACTTCCGGCAAGGTATGCAGGTCCACGGTAAAGGATATTGTTGCAAGTTTCGGGCTTGTTTCGGTCTGGATTATGTCATCGACAATGATATTCGCAGCGGCGATGGCGTGGAATACCCCGGCTGCCACACCGGGCCTGTCGGGGACATTCCGCAACGAAACGCTCGCGAGGTTCTTCTTCAAGGCCGTTCCGCTAACGACAATCCGTTCCATTTCTTCTGTTTCTTTCACGATCATCGTTCCTTTTCTGTTGTTCAGACTGCTCCTGACGTGTACCGGCACGCTGTATTTTTTAGCGAACCCGACTGCCCGGTTATGCAGCACCGACGCGCCCAGCGAGGACATTTCCATCATCTCGTCGTAACTGATTCGCGCGATCTTTCGGGCGTTGGGTACGATGTTCGGATCGGCTGTATAGACGCCGTCCACGTCGGTATAGTTTTCGCATATCCTCGCTCCGATCGCCGCCGCCACCGCCACCAGTGTAAGGTTCGACCCGCCCCGGCCAAGCGTCGTTACCGTACCGTCCTCGGTTACGCCCTGGAAACCCGCCACGATAACTACTTTACCGGCGTCCAGTTCGTTGTGTATCCGACGGGCGTTAATATGCCTGATTCGCGCCTGGGTATGAACGTCGTCGGTAACGATTCTTATCTGACCGGCGGTGAAACTGATGGCCGGGGTCTTCATGCTCTCCAGCACCATCGCCATCAGGGAGATGGTTACCTGTTCGCCGGTGGCGAGGAGTTGGTCCATTTCGCGTTTCGGCGGACGCCGCGTTACCTGACCGGCCAGGTTCACCAGCCGGTCGGTGGTATCGCCCATAGCCGAAACGACCACGACAACCTGCCGACCTCGATTACGGGCTTGAACGACCCGACGAGCGGCGGCACGGACTTTCTCGGCGTCGGCTACGGAAGTCCCGCCGAATTTCATCACCACAATACTCACTGTTCGTATCCTTCTACTATACCAGCCGAGAGAAACCCCGGCTTCAAAGACGATAACATAATACCTTTCGCCACCGGTGACCAGAAGATTAGCAGGGATGCAGAGGATGCAGAGGATAAAGATTTAATAAAAGGAAAGAAAAATAATTATATCCCCTGTATCCCCTGCATCCCTGCTAATCTTTTGCGCCCGTCCCAATTGCTTTTGACCATCGGCGTTTCCGACGGTAGCATATTGGCCACCTGCCTGTCTGTAGGCAGGCCTGCAACATACAGGAAAGAACTATTACATGGACAAACTCGAAGAAGCAATCAGCATACTGAAATACGATGATGCCGGGCTGATACCGGCAGTCGTCGCCGATAGCGAGAACGGAGACGTTCTCATGGTGGCGTATATGAACGCCGAATCGCTCAAGCGGACCGTCGAGAC
>JAUVIQ010000050.1 GCA_030592655.1 Planctomycetales bacterium
CGAGAAATATCTGCTTCGGCATTATTTCGCGCAACCGTCGGGCCTCGTCGGGATACGTCGCGCCGACGACGGCCCCGACACAACTGTAGCCGCATTCGCCGATAAGACCTTCGCCGCCGCCGATGGCTGCGACCTGTTCAGCCATATGCTCGTAGAATTTCTGGCCGTCGGCGTCTGCGAAATCCTGAATCGTCGCAGCCGACGGGTTCGACGTCCGCACCAGGACGAAGATACCCTTGCCCGTATCCCTCGCTGCATCCACAAACGGTTTCAGCCCGTCGGCTCCGAGGTATCCGTTGACGGTGATGGCATCGGGCGTGTTTTCGGCCACCAGATGCCCGGCGGCATACGCCGCCGCCGTCGAGCCGATGTCGTTACGCTTCACGTCGCCGATGACAATCAGTCCTGCTTTTTGGGCGGCTGTTACGATTTTTTCGTATGCCACTACGCCTTCCGAGCCGTACCGTTCGAAGTATGCGATCTGCGGCTTGACGGCGGGAACGCACCCTGCCACAGTCTCTATAACGCCCAAGCCGAACGCCTCGATGGCTTTGACCTCATCGCTGGCTTTTAATTCTTCCGGCAGGCGATCATAGACCGGATCAATCCCCACGCACACCGGCGAACCGACCCGCCCAATCGCCGCCAGCAACCTGTCTGCAAAATGTTCAGCCACTTTGCGTTCCTTTCCTTATGTCCGATACCATACATCCCCCACCACGAATCAACTAGTGCGCTGGCTTTGGCGAAAAATAAACTCTCCCAGAAGGGGAACCGCAAAAGAGTATTTCCCATACCGGTTTTTGTACACCAACCCGGCCTCACTGAGCGACGCAAGCATCTGATTGACATGGCTGCTGCTAAAGGGCTTTTCCAGCCTTTGCTTCGAACGTTCTACGACTTCCTGTACCATAAATTCTGAATCGCAGTTTTCAAGTGTGGCTATTACACCGAGCAACTCTCGCTGTCTATCGGTGGCGCGCGCCCACCGTCCTGCAAAGAAATCTGAATCCAGTTTTCGGACTATTTCGTCCACCGGAACAGATGGTTCCTCGCCGGCGTTAATTTTCTGTATCCACACGTCATACACCTCTCGGCATATAAACTGGATAAAATACGGATAGCCCCCCGAAACTCTGCAAATAGTATCGACCGAATTATCGTGGAACCTGACGGGGCAGTTTATGCTTTCTATTGGTTTGAGAATCGCATCCCGGCTGTCTGCTTCATTCAGCCGATCGAGAAAGACAACCCGGAACATCCGCTCGGCAAACGTCCGTGCTTCAACGAGTTTAGGAAACAATGTCGGCAAGCCCGTCAGAACGAGCATGAAAGGGATGTCTTTTTTCTGAATCGACTGAAAGACATCGAGAAGCAGCGATAACGGATACTGTTCCTTGGCGGAATGATCCGCAAGATTCTGGGCCTCGTCGTAAGCGAATATCAGGCCTCGGTGGTCCTGGTCGGCCAGGCAACTCCACACGATCTCAAGGACGTTCTTTATCTTGTCGGAAACCAGACCGGGGGTTTCGTTGTACATTTGTTCCAAAGTCGCAAAGTTCAACGTATGCCGAACTTCTGTTTTTTCACGACTGAAACCAAATGATGCGACCTCCTCTTTTGCTATGACTACCGAAGATGTTACCACAGACATGTCCGTCAACAGACGTATTGCAACGTTCTGCTCGTTTAAACTTACGGATTCAGAAAGATCGGTCCCTACCCAAAACCAACCTTTCTCAATCGCAAGCGGTTTAAACGTGTCCAGAAGGACAGTCTTTCCAACGCCGCGAAGGCCTGTCAGGACCATGTTCTCAAGAATTGTATCTTGCCTTAGCAGTCGTTGGAATTCCTGGCTTTCCTTCTCCCTTCCGGCCAGATATGGCGGCATGTGGCCTGCTCCGGGACGAAACGGGTTCTTGAACTCTTGGGTAGATGGATTCATAATCTATTACCCTCTTTTATGTATTTATACATCGACCTAAATTTAGTCGCGGCATTAGGTTTTGTCAAGTGTTTTTTTTGAAAAACACGGATGTTCACACCTTTGCAATGATTGCAGAAGTCTTCCCCCTCTGGTTAATCTGCTGCTCTATTCCGAACCAGATTCAGATAGCGGAAGCTATACCTGTTGTGATAGACTTGAGGCATGTGCAGGATAACCTTACCGCCCACGCTCGAACTCGGTAGTCTGATGTCGGCTATGATGGGGATAGAAATCGCTCCCGGGCAAAAAGTAACCCTGGATTTTCAGAAATTACGTTTTGTTACTCCGCAAGGTATGGGGGCCCTTGCATCCCTGATAGACCACTGGGTTCACAACGACCATCGCGTTATGCTGCTAAACGCCCCATCATGTGTGCCTTTTGAATACCTTCAAAGGATGAATTTTTTCAGGATATTCGGCGTTTTCATGGAAGAGAAATTTTCACGGCACAGCCAATCAGGGCGTTTCGCTACACTCGAACGGATCCGACTAGACAGCAATCCCAAGAAGATCACAAAAAATCTGGTTGATAGCATCAGCGGAGAAGAAGTGTTCGATATAGTGAAGATCGACATGAAAAACTCCCTTTATGAAAGCATCAATAACATTATCGATCATGCGCGGCTTGGAAAGCATAAATCCGGTTACGCAGTCGCTCAGTCTTATCGTATTAGGCCTGACGACCGAAAATATGTCATTGCGATTGTAGATTCCGGTCGTGGCATTACCTCTTCTCTCCGCGATAACTGGCGACTCCAGGTACCGGATGACTTGGCCGCTTTGGAGTTAGCATGCAAACGCGACGTTACGGGTTCCGAAGGGGTGAAGAATGAATTTGGAGATCCAAGGAACGTTGGCCAAGGCCTTTTTGAGATCGACCAGATTGCTAAATCAACAAAAGGAATGTTTTCGCTGTGTTCCGGTAATGCGATTCGCAGGCGAACAGGGGAAAGAGTCGAGACGGTTCGTTCCGGATGGTATTGGCAAGGGACTATTGTTATTGTTACACTAACATATAGCAGGATGAGCGAGTATATTGATTCGATTACACCTACGGGAAAGATACGTCTTGGTCGCGCCTAATATAATTCGAGTCTTCGATGTGATGGACAGCACGGAGTCTGTTTCCGGAACACCGGACGGAAACGCCTTGGCGCGTGTCGTCGCACAAGAGGTACAAGATGTATGTGCGCATGCTGTAGTTGATTTTGATCGAATCACAAGCATTTCAAACTCCGCTTCCTGTGCTTTTTGGGCGAATATAATGCGATCTGTTGGAGAATCCGCATTTGACAGAATTGAATTCATAAACATCAATCCACCGATCATTCGAAACCTGGAGTATGGAGTCGGTTACGTATTTCGCCAAAAAAAGAAATCGTCCGAACCAAGTCACTTATGAGAAAATAGCAACGCCATCCGTTCTGGAAGGCTGGCTCGCCCCAACTGCTTACAGTGTCAGGAAACACAAATGATTGAAACAGCGTCTTTACCCGAAGTAATCCAAACCCTCAGCGCCCGGATTATCGCAATCCGGGACTCTCTTTGACTTGCCTACCCGACGGGAGGAAATGGCGGCGATCGAGCAGAAGATGTCTGCGCCGAATTTCTGGGATAACGCCGAGTCAGCACAGAAGGTCGTCGTGCAACTCAAAACGCTCAAAGCCATCATCGTGCCCATTACAGAACTATCGGCGAAAATCGAGGATTTGCAGACGCTGCACGAACTGGGCGCAGAAGCCGACGATAAAGAGACGCTCACCGAAGCGGCTGACGAGGCCGAAAAACTCGTCGCCGACCTCGACCGCCTCGAATTGCGGACGATGCTCGCCGGCCCGCACGACGCGGGAAACTGCTATATCTCCATCCACGCCGGAGCCGGAGGGACCGAAAGCTGCGACTGGGCCGAAATGCTCCTGCGGATGTACCTGCGGCACTTCGAGCGAAACCGATACAAGGTCGAGCAGATCGACCGGCTGGGAGGCGAAGAAGCCGGTATCCGCTCGTCCACACTGCACGTAGCCGGGCCTTACGCTTATGGATACCTCTCTTGCGAGCGGGGCGTTCACCGACTGGTGCGGATCAGCCCGTTCGATTCAGCCAAGCGTCGGCACACGTCGTTCGCCTCCGTGGACGTCCTGCCGGAACTGGACGAAATCGAAATCGAAATCGACTGGGGCAAGGAAATCCGCGAGGACACCTACCGCGCCAGCGGCGCCGGCGGCCAGCACGTCAACAAAACATCGTCAGCCGTTCGCCTGACGCACCTGGAAACGGGAATCGTCACGCAGTGCCAGAACGAGCGGTCCCAGCACCAGAACCGCGCACAGGCGCGCAAGATGCTAATGGCCAAACTCTACCAGCACACCCAGGCAAAGCGCGACGCGGAACTGGCGAAAATGTACGGCGACAAGGGCGAGATAGCCTTCGGACACCAGATACGCTCGTACGTGCTGTACCCGTACCAACTTGTTCGCGATGAACGGACTGAACTGAAGGTTTCCAACACCGACGCCGTTCTCGACGGCGACATCCAGGCCTTCATTGACGCCGCACTGCGCGACAAACTGCGAAAACGGTAAATTTGGTTGATTGATTCCGGGTTCCGTCCCTT
Source organism: Planctomycetales bacterium (assembly GCA_030592655.1). Classification (GTDB taxonomy): domain Bacteria; phylum Planctomycetota; class Phycisphaerae; order SM23-33; family SM23-33; genus JAUWNJ01. The sequence continues at coordinate 4,602 of JAUVIQ010000050.1, forward strand.
TTTTTCCGTTTTGTCAAGCTCCTGGAGGCCCATTTTTTCTGTGAAAAAATTTAATATATAAGTCTTGACAAATCCATATTGTAGTGGGACAATCCCTTCCGTTACTAAGGACAGCGGGTTTTGAAGTGGAAAGTGTTTCCCGTCCCGCTAGGAAGGTCCGGCTGGCATCCGGACGTATTTGCAGGATTTACAGAGCAGTGTCATACCTTTACGAGAGTCTTCAGCCTTCTCGGCAATTCCCGTACGATGGGTTTTCGCGTGCTTCTGCGTATCTTTTGCAAATCCGATTACGCCAATTTGCATAAGGAGCCGATTCATGGCTACCGGTACAGTAAAATGGTTCAACAGCACCAAGGGTTACGGATTCGTTACATCTGAAGATGGACAAGATGTGTTCGTACACCACAGCGACATCCAGGGCGAAGGATTCAAGACTCTGGATGAAGGACAGGCAGTCGAGTTCGACATAACCGAAGGCCCCAAGGGCCCCAAGGCCGCCAACATCCGAAAGATCTAATAAAAAGATCTTTCTCGCGTAAAATAGACGCCGACCGCTTGGTACGCTTGTACCTGGGCGGTCGGTGTCTTTTTTGCGCACACGTCGAAATTGCTTCTAACCCGCATTTCTCATTAACCACAGGCGGCTGTTCGCCGTCCCAAGGGGAGAACACAGCCGTTTGCCACGGCGACCGAGCCGGGGAGGTCTCATTGTTATTTCAGAGGTTACTTTTCTCTCGTCCAAGCGATTGTGCCCAAACCACCACAATCTGAAAAAACAGAGTGTTATTTTACAAAATCGCCAAAATCGTCCGTAAGTTCTTTTGTAATAAATAACTCTGCGAGCAAGGCCCCAGACAGACCGACTTCGACGGCATAATCCGCCTGGCGGAAAAGTAAAGTCCACGAATTACACGAATTGCAAAAAACAGATTTTTCTTTTTTATTCGTGCAATTCGTGGACTCTTTTACTCCCGCAAAAAAAAATCTCACAATTTCGGCATTTTTCCCCTTGACGTACCAGATAACAAACACTATACTATATATCAAATACAGTGGCTTCGATATCTTGTAACCGTTTCGCATAAGGAGAGGAGAAAGGAGACAGGTATGACGTAAGGGTAACGACGGGTGTTTAGGAAAACATTTCAGGATGCTGCATTTGGTGCAGCGGGAACAATGGCATTTTAAAAGGAGTACAGAGATGAAGATGAGGATGAACAGAATAGTTTTGTTTGTGGTAGTTGGCGTGTGCGTACTGGGATTCGGAGTCGCCGACCTCTCGGCCGCCGTAATCGACTTCGATGTCGAAACTGACTTCACCGGCAATTTCACAAACGTGGACAGTACGGCGGCGTGGAACAGCAGCGAGTATGTGACCGCTTCGGATTCCAGGCACAATTCGATTTGCTACGATACCGACAACGCCGTCGGCGGTAGTGGCGACGTATTCGGCGTATGCACGATTGAAGCGGACTTTAGAGTTGACCATTTCCAGTCAGGCGGCGGCTTCTGGTTCGGCGACGGCAATGCCTCCGGCGTGGACCGAACCAACAAGCATTGGGTGTTCTTTCAGATTGACGACAATGATGCCAGTAACAACGAACGTGTCCGCTTCTTCACGGGCCGGAACATGACCAACAACAGCGGCGGTAGCGGTTGCGACGACTACAACGAAGACACTACGCTGACAGTGAACAACTGGATTCACCTCCGCCTGGATGTCGAACTGGTCAATTCCGGCACACAGGTCAAGGCCACGCTGAAGGCGTATGATTCGCAGACGGTTTTTGACGCAACGACATTGAAGTTCGAGAGGTCCTGCACCTACACCGCTGCCGACTCGCTCACCGAGACCAGCGAGGTCGGAGTCCATCTGTACAACTGGAACGACGAGGGGTACACGTCGGACTTTGACAATTTCTCCGTGATCCCCGAGCCGGCGACGCTGGCGCTGTTGGGTATCGGCGGTCTGGGCGTTCTTCTGCGACGTAAAAGAAAGTAACCGACAACCCGTTTGTTTAGCCGTCGTCCGCCCAGGTCGCCACAGGCGACTCGCTGCGGCGAGCGGATCTTCGGCCGGAACGACGACGCAAAAATAGTTGTAACCTGCAGCCCACGGAGTGCTTCTCCTTCTCCGTGGGCTGCTGTCAGTATGGCGACAATCGCTTTTTCTATTGACTTGTCATATTACAAACATTAGACTAAATATCAATTATGAGCGACGTCAAGACACAATCCGGCAAGAACACCGCTCGGTATCACGTTCCCAACCTGGAACGCGGGCTGATGATTTTCGAGTTGCTGGCCGACAAACCGGACGGCGCAAACATCAGCGACATCGCCTCGCAATTACAAATCCCCAAAAACAGCGTCTTTCGTATCGTTACAACGCTGCACGCGCATGGATACCTCCAGCGGGACGAGAAGACCAAATGTTTCCGCCTGACCGGAAAGTTATTGTCTCTGGGCTACGCGGCTACGGGCGCTGACAGTCTCGTGGAAAAGGCAATGGACATTCTGCGCCGCCTGCGGGACGATGCCGGCGAAACCGCCCTGCTCGGCGCGATGGTCGGCGGCGAGGGGATTGTCCTGGAGCAAATACCGACTAAGCAGGCCGTGAAGGTCCTGGTCGAGATCGGGCACCGCTTCCCGCTTCACACTGCCGCTCCGGCCAAGGCGATCCTGGCCTTTCTGCCGGAGAGCGAACGAGAGGAAATCCTCGGACGGATTCGCTACAGACGCTTCACCGATCGTACTGTTACCGGCAAGCGTGGGATACGGACGGCTTTGGCAAAGATTCGGGAAAAGGGCTACGCCGTCGATTACGGTGAGGAAATTGAGGGCATTAACTGCATCGGCGCGCCGGTGTTCGACCATCGCGGTTATCCCGCAGCCGCCCTGTGGGTTACCGGACCGGATCCGCGAATGCCGGTTGATGATTTCGACCGGATCGGCGAAATCGTGATTCGTGAGGCGAAGGAACTTTCCCAGCGGCTCGGATGGAGCCCGCTGTAACATTAATAATAACGGGTGCCATGCCTTCACGCTTTAGCGGGTAGGCATGTTTACGCCTTTCGCTACGCTACAGGCGAAAACATGGCACCCATTAAATTAGGTGTTGCACAGTAGCAGGAGCGTATTATGGCAGAGAGTTTGTCCGGATTAATTGCTATTGTAACGGGCGGTTCGCGCGGCTACGGCGAGGGGATCGCTGAATCTCTGGCCAAGCGGGGTGCGGAAGTATGGATTACCGGAAGGGATGAGGAGGTTCTAAAGGCTACGGCGACTCGTCTGGGCGCCCGCGCGGTGCGGGCGGACGTTACTGTCCCTGCCGACTGGGACCGCCTCTTCGACGATGTGCTCAAGTCGGCGGGCAAACTGGACATACTCGTCAATAACGCCGGCGCGGGGGTTCGCATCGCGCCGGTGGCCGAACAAACCGACGACGAGATTTTTCAATCAATCTCCGTCAACCTGACCGGCGCTATTCTCGGCTGCCGGCGGGCGGGACCTGTGATGAAGAAGCAGAAGTCCGGGACCATCGTCAACATCTCCAGCGTCTGCGCCACGGAGGCCTGGCCGGGATGGGCAGTCTATTCGGCGGCCAAGGCGGGCATGGTGCAGTTCTCAAAGTGCCTGTATGCCGAACTGCGAGAGGCTTCCGTCCGTGTAACGACTGTGATTCCTTCCTGGGGCGCAACTGATTTCCATCAGGCGTCGAACATACCGCAAGGCGACGAGCAGCAGCGGAGTCGCGCGATTCAGCCGGGCGACATCGGCGAAATCGTCGCGCAGATATGCTCGCTGCCTGCGCATCTGGAAGTGCTGGACATGACCGTCCTGCCGACGATCCAGGAAATCGTCCCGCTGTAGTAGGCTTATCCGGCGTATGCAAGCGGAAACATCAGAATTCGACGTAGTGGTAGTGGGCGCAGGCAGCGGCGGCATCGGCGCAGCCCTGGCGGCCGGGCGGGCTGGGCGGTCCGTCCTGCTCCTGGAAAAGGCCGAAACAATCGGAGGGACCGTCGTTCGCGCCGGTGTCAGCACCTGGGAGCCCGATGCCGGCGGGAAGGGAATTCCTCACGAAATCTACCGCAGACTGACGAACATCCCCAACGCCGTCGGGATATATTCCGTCGGCGAGTCCTTGGACAGTTACGGTCCCGGTGGGGCCAGGTTCGTTACCGGGCTGTGCCTCATTGATCCTGACAAACACTATCGCGACACGCTGCTTCGCCACGGTTCGCCCAACGGCGTGCGGAACCGCTCCTATGTGCAAAAGCACTGGTTCGGAGTGGTCTTTGAGCCTGACGCCTATTTGCGCGTGGTCGGCGATATGCTGGGCGAGATGCTGGGCGAGACCGGCTGCTGCACCATACGAACGAACACGACTTTCACGGACGTTCAGGTTGAGGCCGGACGGGTTTTGTCGCTGCGGCTGGACGACGGCGGCAGCATTACTGCGAAGGCGTATATAGACTGCACAGGCGACGGACATCTGTGTATCGCCTGTAAATGCGAGATGATGCGCGGACAAGAGCCGAAAGACCGTTTCGGCGAGTCTGACGCCCCCGCCGAACCCGTCGAGAACGTCAACGGCGTAACACTGATATATCGGATAGCGAGAACGGATCGGCGGGCCGTCGAACCGCTCCCGCCGGACGTGCCCGACGAGTGCTGGTGGCGTGAGGATTACCCTGCCGCCAATTCCGTTCAGATGCCCTGCGGGGATTACCTCATCAACATGCTGCCGACGTTGGAAGGGCGTGAGTTCTCGGATATGGACTACGAGACTGCTCGCGCCGAAGCCCGCCGTCGCGTACTAGGCCACTGGCATTATATGCAGGACGTACTTCCGAAGTTCCGGCAGTACAGACTATCCTGGATTGCCCTGGCCCTGGGCGTGCGCGAGACGACCCGTGTCGTCGGACGGTACGTCCTGACGGAAAACGACCTACTGGCAGGGCTGAGCGGACAGAGCCACGATGACATCATCGCAATCGCCGACCACGCAATGGACACCCACAGCCAGGGCGGTCGGGGGTGCGTGGAACTGGCCGAACCGTACGGCATCCCCTACCGGTGCCTGATACCGAAAGGATTTCGGAATCTGCTTGTTGCGTGCCGGGGGGCGAGCTTCAGTTCAATTGCCGCGTCGAGTTGCCGACTGTCGCGCGTAATGATGAATCTCGGCCAAGCGGCCGGAACAGCCGCTGCCGTAGCCGGGGAAATGGGTGTGGACCTCCCGGCGGTACCACCCTTCCGCCTGCGAGATGCAAATCAATGCGAGTTGTAGCCGGCTATGATTTCGGGTAGTTGTCGTAGCGAGGTGATTCGGTGGTCGGGTCGGATTCGGCGTCGGCGCTTGACGCCGCTGGGGTCCTTCAGGACGGAGATCATCCCGACCCGGACAGAGCCGAAAATATCGGGACGGAGTTTGTCGCCGACGAAAATCGCCTCTAACGGCGCGATTCCAAGCCGCTCCAGGCATATCTGAAAAATCTTCGGGTGAGGCTTGCGATAATGAACGTCACAACTGTATATCCTGGTCGGAAAATACTCCAGCAGCCCCAGTTGGTCCATGTGCCGGTCCAACACCGGGCCCGGTACGAAGGTGTTACTCACCACCGCCAGGGACAGATCGTCCCGGCAAAAACCTTTGAGCATCTCGACGGTACCGTCCTCGACGGTAACGCATTGGCTTAGCGGTTCGTACCACAGCCACGCCAGTTCTTCGACCTGCTCCGGCGAGAGGTCATGCCCCATCGCCTTGCCGGTCCGTCCGAGGATGTCGAGGGAATTGAATTCCCGGCCAGTCAGGTGGCTTTTCAGCAATTGCCACTGCACAGCCCGCAGTTGTCGCCGGTGAAATTTTGCAAACGACGGCAACGGCTGATCCAGTTGTTGAAGGTAAGCGTAGGCCCGGCGAGCGCCCTCGGCGAAGAGTTTCAGCGTGTCCACCGGACCAAAGTCCAGCAGCGTATCACCCAGATCAAACAGGATGCCCTTTATCTTCGCCATTACACAAATCTCTGAACAATACAGTTCGAGCGATTATAGTGAAACTCATCGAGCATACCAATGGTGGATAAAAAAACCTCCAGCCGACCCTTACGGGCGACCGGAGGCTTGCCACGGCCCAAACAGCCGTTGTATCGAAGAATCCGTTCGAAACAGAAATCATTCCCAAAAGCAGGGGCGGAATTATAACGCTCCTGTTCGAGACTGTCAATCCCGCCGGTAAAACTTTTTGCAATCCGTCGATTCTTCTAACCCCTTGCAAGCAAGCCGCTTACGGGAACCCCTTGCGGTTCTTCGCTTTTTTACACAAAAATCTTTTTTCTGTGTAAAATTTGTGGGGAAATCGGCGTTTTGGACGGTAAGTTCCTGTCATCAAGAGTGTTATGTTGATTGCCAGGTCATCTTCCCCGTCTTGTGAGTCGAATTTCGCTTCCCACACCGGCATTGAGCGAGTCGCACGCCCTTGAGCCGTTGAGAGCCACCTCGACGAGCGACATCGAGTTTATCAGCGCCAGCGGCTCACCGGGTTCGGCGAAGGCGTAGGCTGCCTTCAAAGGTCCGATGCTCCTGCCGGCCAGGACGACCTCCACGTCGGCAGGGGCGCTGCTCCAGGTCTGCTGGAGCAGGTCGGCTGATATATCACTGATGAGATTTCCGAAATGGTCCACATAGATAACCCGCCCGACGAGAGAACCGTCCCGATCAACACTAGGCGCGGGTATGTCGAGCAATTTGAATTTTCCCGGCGTCGGGCCCATCCGATCCATCGCCATCCCGCCGGACAGGTGGGCTGCTACCGGAGCGATGATGTCCCTGCCATGGAAGGTCGGCGAGACCGCCGGGGTAAGGAAATACTTCTGATTGCGCACGACGGCGATCTGTTCGAGAGGCTGATCCTGTTCGACAAGGCTGATGATACCGTTGTCGGGAAAGACGATTATTTGTCCGGCGTATTTGGCGGCGATGATTCGCCGGTCTGTTCCGACGGTCGGATCGACGACGACGCAGTGGACCGTCCCGGCTGGGAAATAGGTAAGGACCTGTCGCAATACGAACGCCCCGGCCAGGATGTCGCCGGGCGGGATGTCGTGCGTAATATCGACCACCGTTGCGGTCGGGGCGATGTTCAATATCACGCCTTTCATTTCAGCGGCGTATGGGCCCGAGCATCCGAAATCGGTCAAAAGCGTTATGATGCGTTGTTTGGGCATGGTCTAAAAGTCTCCCTATTGGTCGTCGGCGTTCGGTTGCGTATAATATCCTCATCGATGGACACCTGCGAAGGTAAATTTGCTTCTTTGCGTTGCGCGATGGTTGAGCGTCAACTCCGCGCGCGTGGTATCAGCGACCGGCGCGTCCTGGAAGTGATGGGCGAGATACCGAGGGAAAGGTTTCTCACGCAGCCCCATCAACACGAGGCATACGAGGATAGACCAATCCCAATCGGGTTCGGTCAGACCATCTCCCAGCCTTATATTGTGGCATTGATGAGCCAGGAGCTTGACGTTCGCCCGGAGCATCGCGTGTTGGATGTCGGTGCGGGCAGCGGATACCAGACGGCGATACTGGCGTGCCTTGGGCGGGAGGTCTTCGCCGTCGAGCGGATTACCGAACTGGCCGATCTGGCCGGGCTGGTATTGGCCGAATTGGGCTTCGATAACGTAACGCTGAAAACCGGCGACGGGACACTCGGCTGGGGTGAGCACGCTCCGTTTGATCGTATTATCTGCGGAGCCGCCGGGCCTGACGTTCCCGAAGCGTGGATCGAACAACTCGCCGATGATGGGCGGATCGTCATGCCGGTCGGCGGGCCTGAAGTCCAGAATCTTATCGCAATCGAAAAACACAGCGGGAAGATTGTCCGGCGGGACATCTGCGGCGTGCGATTCGTCAAACTCATCGGGCAATACGGGTGGGATAACAACCGGCCTTGACATCGCATCGCCACTCGCTATTATTGTACTTACAGTTGTCGTCGAAGGCCCGGCCACTCATTATAAGGGGTTTGTTATGAAGCGAGTCGTTATCAACACCGCATTGTTAATGTTGGCGTCGGCAGGTTGCAGCAAACCCGCTGGCCCGGAAACCGCTGAAACCACAGATGTTCCGGTGCCCTCTCGCCCCGTCAATAGACTGATGCCGGTGGAATCCTTGCCGGAAACCACAGCCTATACCGATTCCGTCATTAATTCCCCCGAACCGGCGACCGTTGAAACGCCCGCGCCGGCGCCGGTCAGAACCTATATTATTTGCAAAGGCGACACGCTCTGGTCGGTGGCGAAGAAAATCTACGGCGACGGGCAACGGTGGAAAGACATCGCCCAGGCCAACAACATCGACAACCCGACGAAGTTACGTGTCGGTCAGGTGTTGCAGATTCCTCAATAGCGTGGCTTCGCTGGAACTTGACACTCCGGTTCAGTACGTCAAGGGCGTCGGACCCCACAGGTCCGAGCAACTTGCCAAAGCAGGCGTTCGCACGGTCGAAGACCTGCTTCTGTATTTCCCGCGCCGGTTCAACCTCCGCCGGCAGGTCCAGCCAATCGGGACGCTTCGCGGCGACGAACCGGCAGCCACCATTGCCGGCGTCATCCGGGAAACGAACTACAAACCATCAGGACGCAAACCGTATTTTGAATGCGGACTCGACGACGGCTCCGGGTGGGTCGTGGTCAAATGGTTCCACGGGGGATACCTCAAGGACCGCATCAAGCCCGACATGCACATCGCCGTCAGCGGAAAGGTTTCCGTCTATAGGGAAACGCTTCAGTTCATCAATCCGAGGTGGGAGGTTATCTGGGACCCGGCTGGGACGAACCTCGACGCCGACGAACTGCTTCCGGTGTATCCCGCCTGCGGGCCTCTGCCGAGCGGACTGATATCCAATATCATCAAAGGCGTCCTCCTGGAGACGCAGCGCCTTTTCTCGCGGTGGTTCGACGACGAACACCTGCGTCGGCGCGACCTGCCGGCCCGGCCCGCCGCCGTCGCTGCAATGCACCGTCCCGAGGACAATGCCGCGTGGATACTCGCCAAACGTCGCCTGGCGTACGACGAATTTATCCTGATGCAATTGGGAATCGCTATCCAGCGGATGCGGGCCATAAGCAGGCCTGCGCATTCGCTGAAAAATTCCGGCGAGATTGACCGGCGTATCCGCGCGCGTTTCCCGTTCAGTCTGACGGCTTCACAGGATCGCGTTGTCGGCGAGATCGCCGCTGACCTTGGTCGCTCCAGGCCTATGAATCGTTTGCTCCAGGGCGACGTGGGTTCGGGCAAGACGGTCGTAGCCCTTTATGCCGCATTGGTGGGCGTCGCCCATCGCAAACAGTCAGCAATAATGGCTCCGACCGAAATCCTCGCCCGTCAGCATTACGCCAAGGTCGAACAGTATCTTTCCGGTTCGCGCGTGCGGACTGCACTACTGGTCGGCGCTCAGAAGAAGGCCGAAAAAGACGACATCCTCGAACGATTGGTCGGTGGTAAGATCGACATCGTTGTCGGGACACATGCGCTTTTGAGCGAGAAGGTTCGGTTTCGGTCGCTTGGAGTAACTATCGTCGATGAGCAGCACAAGTTCGGCGTCCGTCAGCGCGGCGGGTTTCGCGCCAAGGGATACGCGCCGCATTGCCTGGTGATGACGGCTACGCCCATTCCGCGAACGCTGGCGCTGACGGTCTTTGGCGACCTGGACGTTTCGGTTATCGACGAGATGCCGCCGGGACGCGGAAGGACCGCGACGCGATGCGTCGAAAAGTCGCGGATGGACGAGGTGTTCGAGTTTGTCCGCAAGCGGCTGGCTGACGGTCAGCAGGCGTATTTCGTCTATCCGCTTGTAACCGATGCGGGTAACTCGCAATTGAAGGCCGCTCAAACCGCCTACGAAGAACTGGCCGACGAGGTTTTCACCGATTACACCGTCGGGCTGATTCACGGGCAGATGCCCACAGCCGAGCAGCAGTCGGCGATGAAACGATTTGCCGATGGGGGAATCCGCGTCCTCGTCGCAAGTACGGTCGTCGAGGTTGGCCTGGACGTTCCGAACGCCAACGTGATGGTGGTCGTCAATGCCGAGCGTTTCGGACTGGCGCAGCTGCACCAGTTGCGCGGACGGATCGGACGCGGGAAAGACGATGCCGCCTGCATCCTCGTCGCCGGATCGAAGAATCCCATTGCTGCCGAGCGTCTGCGGGTGCTGGCCGAGACAAATGACGGATTCAAGATCGCCGAAGCCGATTTGCGTCTTCGCGGCCCGGGCGAATTCTTCGGTACGCGTCAGCACGGGATGCCGGAACTGAAGATCGCCGACCTCATCGAAGATTACAAACTTCTGCAAATCGCCCGTCGGGACGCATTCGCCATCGTCCGGGCCGACCCGGACATCTCCGCCCCCGAGCACCAGACGCTCCGGGCCGAGATGCTAAAAGCCTACGGCGGGCGAGTAGGATTGGTCGCAGAAGGCTGATACGGCCCATGCGACCCGCCAGAGGACTTCAATCGCCCCGCTGGGGTTCTGTCTGGTGGCGGACACCTACACCACGGGCTTGCGCCCGTGGCTATTATCAGGTACAAACCGGTTACATAGTTTACAGATTGAACCGGGCACATGGTTTACACCTTGTACGATGTATAGGCGAAAGGAGCGTTGCCTATGCCGTGGA
>JAUVIQ010000218.1 GCA_030592655.1 Planctomycetales bacterium
GCTCCGATCTTCAGACCATTAATCTCGATATGAATTTCCTTCGCGCCCTTCAGACCACGCAAAGCCTGAATTTTCAGATCCTCAAGTTCATTTCCGGTCAGCAGGAAGTAGGCAGTGCGTACCGCCGCTTCCATCACGCCGCCGCTTGCGCCGAAGAGTTTACCGGCGGTGGACCGCTCGCCGAAAGGCGTGTCGGCCTGCTCGTCGTGCATCGAAGCCAGGTCGATACCGTACATGTGAAGCATCTGTCCCAGTTCGCGGGTCGTCAGCACGTAATCCACGTCCGCCACGTGGTTCGGCGACATTTCGGGCCGGTCACATTCGAACTTCTTGGCGGTGCACGGCATAACCGAAACGCTGACGATATTGGCGGGATCGATTTTTTCTCGCTCGGCGAAGAAACTCTTTATCAATGCGCCCATCATCTGCTGCGGACTTTTGCAAGTCGAGATATTGGGAATGAAATCCGGGTAGAACTGCTCGGCGAACTTAATCCATCCCGGAGAACAACTGGTCGTCATCGGCAACACGCCGCCGGTCTTAATCCGTTCAGCCAACTCGCTGGCTTCTTCCATGATGGTCAGGTCCGCAGAAAACGACGTATCAAAAACCCGATCGAACCCCAGTCGCCTCAGTGCGGCGACCATCTTTCCGTCCACGTCAACTCCGGGCTTGATGTCGAATTCTTCAGCCAATGAAACCGAAACGGCCGGCGCGTGCTGGACGACCACCGTCTTGTCCGGGTCGGTCAGGGCGGCGATTACTTCGCTGACGTACGATCGTTCGGACAAGGCCCCGGTCGGGCAGACCAGGATGCACTGCCCGCAGTTGACGCATGACGAAACGTTCAGTCCTTCATCGAAGGCGGTGCCGATAAATGTTCTGCTTCCGCGTCCGATGAAATCAATGGCCGATACGCCCTGTATCTCTTCGCACACCCGTACGCATCTGCCGCAAAGGATGCACTTTTCAGGATCGCGGTATATCGCCGGGCTGGAGACGTCCATCGGTTTGGATGTCCTCGTTCCACGGTAGAGCCTCTGATGAAGCCCCATGTCCTGCGCCAGTTTCTGCAGGTCGCACTTTCCGTTGCGCGTACAGTAAAGGCAGTCGTCGGGATGGTTGCTCAGCAGCAGTTTGACGATCGTCCTGCGTGCTTCGATCACCTTGGGAGTGCTGGTCCTGATTTTCATGCCCTCTACCACCGGATAGGAGCACGACGGCACCAGGTTGGGCGAACCATCGACCTCGACGACGCATATCCGGCAGGCACCGCTGGGCGGAAGACCCTCCATGTGGCAGAGAGTGGGGATGGAAAACCCCAAAGACCGCGCAGCTTCCAGTATGGTACTGCCTTCTTCAACTGAAACATTTAATCCGTTAATGACAAGGTTAACCATTGGTATCTCTTTGACTTTCGGCGTTCAGTATTCATTCAAGACGCTACATCACATCCACGGCATTAAATTTACACACGTTTCTACACGCGTCGCACTTGATGCACTTGTCGGTGTCAATCGTGTGTCGTTGTTTTTTCTCACCGGTAATCGCACCTTCCGGGCAGGCTCGAACGCAGGCTTGGCATCCCACACAGTTCTCATTAATCGAATAGTGAACAAGTTCCCTGCAAGCGCCGGCTGGACAGCGACGCTCGAAAACGTGGGCTTCATATTCGTCCCGGAACCAGCGAAGCGTGCTGAGTACCGGGTTCGGCGCTGTCTGCCCCAGGCCGCAGAGGCTGGTAATCTTAATGGTCTCAGCCAATTTCTCAAGGTAGATTATCCCCTGGAATCGCAGGAGGGCGTCGATGTTTTCCTCGTGGCGACGGGGGCGAACAATGGCTTGGAGTATTTCGAGCATCCGTCGCGTACCTTCCCGGCAGGGGATGCACTTTCCGCAACTCTCGGACTGGATGAACTCCATGAAGAACTTGGCGAAATCGACCATGCAGGTCGATTCGTCAACGACGACCAGTCCGCCGGAACCCATAATGGCTCCGAATTCCTCGAGCGCTTCGTAATCGGTTTCGATGTCGAGATACGCTTCGGGAACGCAACCGCCCGAAGGCCCGCCGATCTGGACGGCTTTGCATCGTTTATTGTTGGGGATTCCACCGCCGATGTCGAAGACGACCTGACGCAGCGTCGTACCCATCGGCACTTCAACCAGGCCAGTGCGACGCACCATCCCCGAAAGGGCGAACACCTTCGTGCCCTTGCTGCCCGACGTGCCCATAGCGGCGTACCACTCCGAGCCTTTGCCGAGAATCATCGCAAGGTTCGACAATGTTTCGACGTTGTTGATGATGGTCGGCTTGTCGAACAGGCCCTGCACAGCGGGGAAGGGGGGTCGTGGGCGAGGCATACCTCGCTTGCCCTCGACCGAATGGATAAGCGCGGTCTCTTCGCCGCAGACGAACGCACCTGCGCCTTCCTTGATTACGATTTCAAGTTTGTTTCCGCTACCAAGAATGTTCCTGCCAATCAATCCGTACGCCTTGGCCTGTGCGATGGCTTCAGTCAGGCGTTTGACCGCCAGTGGGTATTCCGCCCGGATATAGATGTACGCTTTGGTAGCGCCGATGGCATAGGCTGCGATGATCATACCTTCAATCAGTCGATGCGGGTCGCTTTCGCAGACGGCCCGGTCCATAAACGCGCCGGGGTCGCCTTCGTCGGCGTTGCAGATAAGGTATTTCTGCTTTCCGGGGGCGTTGAGGGCGAATTGCCACTTTTTACCCGTTGGGAATCCGCCGCCGCCCCTTCCTCGAAGACCGCTGCTCTCGACGAGGCTGCACACCTCGGCCGGTGTCATCTTTTTGAGTACCGTTGCCGCTGCAGAATAACCACCGTTGGCGATGTATTCGTCAATGTTGGCTGGATCGATAATGCCGCTGCAGGCAAGTACGACTCGACACTGACGCGACAGGAACGGATGCTCGTCCAGATAGGCCACGCCCTCCCAGGCTGTGACGCCGGGCGTGCGAAACTGACCCAGAACCATCTCCTTGGGTACGTCCCCGTTCGATAAAACTCCATCGAGCAGGTCCGCGACCTTGTCGGTTGAAACTCCGCCGAAACTGACCCTTGCCTTGTCGGGGAGGCGAACATCCACAATCGGTTCTTCGGAACACAGGCCGATGCAACCGACCTCGACGACGTCGGCGTCAATCTTTCGCTTTGTAAGATAATCCTGAATGGTCGAGAGGGTTTTTCCTGCACCTGCGCCAAGGCCACAGGTTCCTGTACCGACGAAGACCACCGGTTTTGTTACGCTTTCACGCCGCAGACGGGACAGTTCGGCCGACAACTTATCATCGCCCGATTTGATCGCATTGGTCAAAACGCCTCTTTTCAACCCTGAAAGCAGGTCCGGCGAAGGCTTTGTGGATTCGGGCCAACATCCAACGGCGTTTTCTGATTTATTACATTCATCCTTCTGCATTCGTGGATTCCTCTTCACGGAACTGTTCGATAATTCTTGCGAGTTTCTGCGGCGTGATTTTCGCGTAAAATTCGCCGTTTATGTTCACTACCGGCGCTAGCCCGCACGCGCCTATACAGGCGACGGTTTCCAGGCTGAAGAGCCCGTCGCGAGTCGTTTGCCCCGGTTCGAGTTTCAGTTGCTTCATCGCCATATCCAGCACCTTTCCGGAACCTTTGACGTGGCACGCGGTACCCCGGCAGATGGTGATGTGGTACTTGCCCTTAGGCTGGAACCGGAACTGGTTGTAAAATGTCGCCACGCCGTAGATTTTACTGGCAGGGAGATTAAGGTGCTCACCGACGCGCGTTACCGCTTCTCTTGAGAGAAACCCCTGGTCTTCCTGTATTTCCTGAAGGATCGGGATAAGCGAATCACGTCCCACGTTGGGGCGTTCCTGTAGAATTGTTTCAATACCTGTTTCAGCCATTTTTACACATCCTCATCTTTTCTACGGGCATCTTCCGAAATACGCCGCTTTTTCCAAAGATGTTGTCATGTCAACGTTCTCTACATGTATATGTGCCGGAACCCGCAGGCCGACAGGTGCGAAATTCAAAATACCTTTCGCACCGGCATCGACCAACAGGTCACATACGTCCTGGGCCTGTTCGGCGGGAACCGTTATGATCGCGGTGGCAATTCCGCTTTCGGCGAAAACCTCCGCCATCTGCCGGGTCGCGTAGCATCTACAGCCGCTGATTACGTGGTCGGCTTTGTCCGGATCATTATCGAACGCAGCGGTAATTTTCAGATTCGGACTTCTCCCGTCGAAGTAAGACAATATCGCCAGTCCGAGGTTTCCCACACCCACCAACGCCACTGCCTCCTGATCAGGAGCATCCAGAAGCTGACCGATGCTTTCGATTAACGATTCAACGTCATAGCCCTTCGTCGGGATTCCGTTGTACCCGACAACCATCATATCCCGGCGGACCTGGGTGGCGGATACACCGGCTGCTTCAGCCAACTGGTGGGAAAAGACAGACTGCACCTTTTCCTGGAGGAGATTCGACAACAACCTCCGATAAAGACTTATCCGCCCAACCGTTTTGTCGGATGCGAGTAATGGCATGAATCACACCACCTCAATACCGTATCGTCAATATCATATCGTTATATATGTAACGCTGTATTATTTTTCACAATATACTGTGTATTTTCGGCATGTCAAGGCTTTTCGGAGGATTTTTTTTGAGGCATTGAGGATTATTTTTCGTTGAGACGGAGCTGGAGAAAACATTCCTGAAAAGGCTGCCGTGGTGGCGGGGGGTTGGTGAACCCGTTGGGTCCGCCCAACAAC
>JAUVIQ010000192.1 GCA_030592655.1 Planctomycetales bacterium
TGTGTCTTCCCGCCTTGTTCATACACCACCAAGGCACGTCGCCGTGTATCTGCCGATGCGATCTTCATGGAATATACATCGGATCATTAATCTCTAGCACGACACTCTTTTTGTAAAATGCTCTAATGTGGGAGATCGGTAAGAATCGAACAGACTCCGAGAAGGAGTTCGACCGTACACTTGACTATATTCAGGATACTATCGACGCCTTGAAAGACCTGGATCGCGCATCATCCCGCTTCATTATCGAGCAGGGGATATTTGGGCAGATTCGCCGTGCACCGCTCGGGGTCGTACTCTGCATGGGGCCGTTCAATTATCCACTCAACGAAACCTTCACGACCCTTATTCCTGCACTTATCATGGGCAACGTCGCCATTTTCAAGCCACCCAAATTAGGGGTTCTTCTTCACAGACCTTTGCTAAGGGCATTTCAGGAATCCTTCCCCCCTGGCGTGGTAGGCACGGTTTATGGCGATGGGCAAGATGTAATCGGTCCCATGATGAGCAATGGCAAGGTTGACGTGCTGGCCTTCATAGGCTCCAGTCGCGTAGCCGACATCCTCAAACACCAGCATCCCAACCCACACCGGCTGCGGTGTGTGCTTGGTTTGGAAGCCAAGAATGTCGGTATTATCTTACCTGACGCCGAACTGGTTTCGGCCGTTAAGGAATGCGTGCTCGGTGCGCTTTCCTACAACGGTCAACGGTGTACGGCCCTCAAGATTCTGTTCGTGCACAAGAGTGTGTTCCAATCATTCGTGGACCAATTTTGTGAGGCGGTGAGCGAACTGAAATACGGAATGCCATGGGATGATGGCGTCCAGTTGACTCCGCTTCCGGAATCAGGCAAGACGGTATATCTCAATGAGATTATCGAAGACGCCAGGCAGCACGGCGCAATCGTAGCGAACGAGAACGGTGGCGCCATAGACGAGACGTTCATGTTCCCGGCGGTGGTCACGCCTGTAAACGAAAAGATGCGACTTTATCGGGAAGAACAGTTCGGGCCGGTAGTACCTATATGCCCCTTCGATGATATCGAAGAGCCTATGCAATATGTGGTTTCTTCCAGCTACGGCCAACAGGCGAGTATATTTGGTTCGGATCCCAAGACGATTGCGGAGTTGATCGACCCGCTTGTGAATCAGGTCTGTCGTGTCAACATTAACAGTCAGTGCCAGCGAGGTCCGGACACCTTCCCCTTTACCGGGCGAAAATCATCGGCCGAAGGTACGCTTTCAGTTTCGGACGCGCTTCGGGTATTCGCAATCCGTACTCTGGTGGCGGCCAAGGATTCGGAGTTGAACAAGCGGATAGTGTCAACGATTGTAAGAGAAAGGCAGAGTAATTTTCTATCTACAGACTTCCTGCTCTAGGGATGTTGATTCCAGGCAATCGGGGTTAAAGGGCATTCTACTTTTTGGGTTGTTATTTGCGCCGGCCGGTATTATTTTGCTGTCGTGACAGGAACGGCATAGCGTGGATGCGTCGGATGTTAGGGCGTTTGGGCATAATGATGCCCCCTTTGATGAACACGATGAAAGCGATACGAATTCACAAGTATGGCGGGCCGGAGGTGCTTGCGTACGAAGATGCACCGCTGCCTGTGCCCGGGGAAGATGATCTGTTGGTCCGTGTTCACGCAGCCGGGGTCAATCCCGCCGATTGGCAGATACGCTCCGGAAAACGCGGTGTGCAGGAAGAACCGTTCTCGATAATTTTGGGTTTCGACGTGTCGGGGGTTGTCGAAGCGACAGGCAGCGGCGTTAAGCATTTTAAAGTGGGTGATGCGGTATATGCCATGTTGCCCGGCGCTTATGCAGAGTATGCCGCCGGTCCCGCTGCGGCAGTTGCGCACAAACCCCGCTCACTCGATCACATTCAGGCGGCGGCCATGCCGGCCGTTGCCCTGACCGCATGGCAGGCCCTCTTTGACGCGGGTGAATTATCAGCCGGACAAACAGTGCTTATCCAGGCTGCCGCCGGGGGCGTCGGTCATATCGCGGTACAACTGGCCAAGTGGAAGGGTGCGCGCGTAATTGGTACGGCATCCGGACGCAACGAGGATTTTCTGCGCAAAATCGGCGTCGATGAGTTCATAGACTACCGAACGACCCGGTTTGAAGATGTTGTTCGAGATGTTGACGTGGTCCTGGATGGCATTGTTCGAGATGCCGATGAGGCTATAGACGTCCTTGCCGGAGAGACTTTGGAGCGTTCCTGGAGCGTCCTGAAAAAGAACGGCGTTCTCGTCTCTATTTGCACCAGGCCGTCCCCCGAAGCCGCCGCGGCGCATGGCGTGCGCGGAAAATATATACTCGCCCAAAGTAACGCAGCCCAACTTACCGAGATCGCCGGGTTGGTCGATGCCGGGCATGTTAAGCCCACTATCGACACCGTGTTTCCCCTCAAGGACGCACGCAAAGCGCACGAACTGAGTCAGACAGGCCATACGCGGGGGAAGATTGTTCTGCAGGTAGTGGAATGAGAAAAAAACCTTGACAGCCGGGCATATCTACCGTAGCATACTATGCAAGGTGAGGGTGCTGTAACAGCGCCGCTCTGTGCTCTTTGTCCAACCCAGCTTGTAAGGAGGCCTCACGGTGATGAAGAAGTTAGCAGCGTTTTTCTTTCTGCTCACATGTCTGTCGATAACGAGTGCAGCCTACTCTGGATACACCGAAGACAGGTATAATCCGTTCTGGAGATTCAATGAGGGCACGGATTACTACGGTTACGGCCAAACGGCCTGGGAGGCGTCGTCCTCTGCCGGCAAGAAAGACTGGTTCGAGCACTGCGCGAACGTTGACATAACCGACGAGCGCGCATATGGGCCCGGGTGGGTGTGCCTGCACTTTGCCGTACAGACGTACATTAACTTCGGCGGTTCGCCGCCGGATAATTTGCCGGACGTCTATAACGATCCGGACTGGTCAACGCCCAACAAATTCAATCTCCCGCTTTATACCATAAGCGTCAGCAGTGTCTCTTATGGACACTCAATTAACGGGATCCTCATAGGCGACAACCCTTTGGATTTCTCGGACTGGTACTTCTTTGAGCCACAGAATGACACTCGCATAAACCCCGGCGGGTGGAACATGCCCACGGGAACCGATGTAACCGTAAGCATACCAACACATCTCAAAGACAATGGCGGCTACTCGTCCGTCTCCTTAGTCGAATGGCACATTCAGGGCGATAAGACACCCGTGCTGACCGACCAGCACAGCAGCCTGGTTCTGAAAACCAACTGGTCCGCCGGTGACGGTTTGTGGGAAACATCCTCCAACTGGAACAGCGGCGCCCCAGGTTCCAACAAGATCGCCGGCGTGAACAACGGCGGGACTGTTCGCATAACTAGCCGAGGCGAGCACTGCACGGGCCTGAGCCTCGGCAGCCTGGTCGGTCAGACCGGAAACGCCGTGTTAGTTTCGGGCAGCAAACTGAACGCGGACAAAGAGTTCATCGGGTCCGGAGGTACCGGACTGTTCACGCAGACCGGCGGAGATAATGCGGTCGCCAAGGCCCTCTACGTCGGCTTTGGCCCCGGTTCAAGCGGAACTTACGACATATCGGGCGGCACTCTTGAAGTGGGCGGGGTAATCGCAATAGGCCCGACCGGTGGTGGCGGCGGGACTTTCAGGATCAGCGGGGCTGCGACCGTTCAGACCGATACGATGGTAGTCGGGTTCGGGGACGCACCGGGAATCCTGCTACTCACTCGCGGAACGCCGGGGCCGGTCGTCCGGAAGAACATCCTGTTCGGGCAAAACGCCCGGCTTGAAGTTGAAGGGACCGGGACGAAACCGGCGATTTACTGTCGTGGCTTCGATATCGAGGCCACGGACGAACAGCATTTCGACTTCGACCAGGTCGAGATAGTCTTCAACGGTAACGCAGGTGCTCCGGGATCGCCCGAACTGGCTGGAACGCTCGAATTGGCCGGGACAATCGAAGGCGGTTTCGCCGACAACTTCGCCCTCGGCGGATTGGTCGTATCAGGCCAGTTCGATCTGAGTTTCGTCGATGTGCATGACAACGGCAATCGAGGCCTGGCCGGTAAGGAATGCCTCTTCGCCGAAACCATTGACATCGCGTCAGATTGCTCGCTCGACCTGTCCTGCTATTGTGTGTACGTTAATGGCAACGTTGAGGGTGAATTGGACGCATGGATCGCCGACGGCAGGTTGTTCAGCAGTTGCGGGCCTATCGATGCGATCTATGACTCATCCAATGACTGGACGTACGTCGTACCGGAACCGACCTGCATCCTGCTGCTGACTCTGGGAGGTGTAGTCCTCTTTCGCCGCAGGCGAAAATAGAAATGCAAGAGGCAAAATGCGGGCCTCGGGCTATCGATTTTGGGGGAACCTTGCTTACTGGACATGTGCATCGGCAGGCAAAGTTTGTTATCATGCTCCGGATGAGAGAAAGGTTCGCAAAACGGGGAAAAAGTAGAATAACCATTTGCGTGGGTAAGCCTATTGACTGAACACCTCCGACAGACTGAAGACCTGCTGGAACTGGTCAGGTCAATCGGCAACTTGCCGCATGAGATTAACAATCCGCTTTCGATAATCAAACTGAACCTGGAACTCCTGGCCGAAGATTTCGCCGACATCGACGATGATCGTTGCCGGCGAAACCTTAACCGTCTCCAGCGGGTTCAGGACGAGGTCCGGCGCCTTCAGGATTTTCTCAAGGAATTTCGCAAATACGTCGGCAGCGGCGAACTTCAGTTGGCCGAGGTCGATATGAGGCGGATTGTCGAAGAACTGACCGATTTTTACCGCCCGCAGGCTGAAAACAGCCACGTCGTCTTCCGTTCGGCATTGCCTGATAAACCCGTTACCTGCCGCATCGACGCAGGGCTGATAAAGCAGGCGATTTTGAACCTCATAATCAATGCCGCCCAGGCAATGAGCGCCGGCGGCGAACTTCTGCTCCGGCTCTCTGCCGATAACGCCCGCGCTGTGCTTGAAGTCATTGACACGGGCCCCGGGATCAAGCCTGAACTCCGCGAGAAGATTTTCGAGCCGTACTATTCGACGACCAAAGGCGGAACCGGTTTAGGCCTGCCGACGGCACGGCGAATCATCCGTCGCCACGACGGTGATATCACCCTCGACAGCGAGCCGGGCAAAGGCACGCGATTTGTAATTACTCTGCCGATGGCGTAGTCCGGCGGCGTGGTCGCGGCCCGGAGCATATCCGGGCGAAAATAGGTTAGCGTCCCCTGTTTATCCCTGTTTATCTGTTTATACGCCGAATATCGAAGTGGAGAAACAGCGGTCTATCCACTAGCCGCGAGTGGAAACGAGCGGGGTTGACTCAATGGTGTCGGCGGAATATCCCGCATTTCAACAGGTACAGTTTTTGGGGGGCACGCCAGGGGATTTCCGCTTGCGCTCCAATCTGCGCGCGCAAACGTGAACGTAAAAATCGGAGAGACGAAAAATTCCAAAAAAAAATTTCCTAAGGCCACCAAGGACTTATGCCGTCGCAATCCGTTTTGCGTTCGCGTTTGCGCGCGCAAACGCGAACGCAAAAGTTAATACAGAGCGTCCCTGGTACGCTTATATGTTCTTTGACAAGTGAAGAAAGACCGGAATACCGGATTACCGGAATACCGAAAACAGGGACTTGGGACTTGGGTTTAGGGACTTGGGAAAAACGGAAAAACCGACTACGCCCACGGACTGCGATCCGTGGGTCTGTTATGACGAAAAAACATCCCGAAAAA
>JAUVIQ010000165.1 GCA_030592655.1 Planctomycetales bacterium
GGCGTCGATCTGCGAGACGCCGAAGGCCATTACTTCCCGACGGATTTCGGGTTCTTCGCGTGCCGTCAGTATCATTCCGGTGTAAGGCACAGCCAGGCGGAGAATAGCGACGAGGCGCTTGAAATCGTAGTCGCCGACGAAATTGCTCTTGTCCGGGTCCACGCCCGCAGCCGGGCGCATGCGAGGGAAACTGATCGTGTGCGGTCCGACGCCGTAACGCTTTTGCAAATAGAGTGAATGCGACACGAGTCCCAGCACATCGAACCGCCAGTCGGCCAGCCCGAACAGCGCGCCGATTCCAACGTCGTCAAGCCCGGCTTCAAACGCCCGGTTCAGCCCGTCGAGTCGCCAGAGGTAATCGCCCTTGCGTGTGCCGGCAGGGTGCATCTTCGCATACGTCGCGTGGTGGTAGGTCTCCTGGAATATCTGGTATGTTCCGATACCGGCGTCTTTGACCCTTGCAAAACCTTCGTGGTCCATCGGTGCTGCGTTAATGTTGACGCGGCGTATGCTTCCGTGGGCGATTTTTATGGAGTACACCTGCCGGACGACCTCGGCGATGAAATCAGCGTCGTAGTCCGGGTGTTCCCCGAATACGAGAATCAGCCGCTTGTGCCCGGCGTTTTCCAGCGCTTCGACCTGTCGGCTGACCCCATCGCTGCTCAGTGTCCGGCGGATAGCGTCCGTATTCGACCGGCGGAACGCGCAATATCGACAGTCGTTGACGCACTTGTTCCCGATATACAGCGGCGCGAACAGGACGATGCGGTTGCCGTACACCTTACGCTTCAGTTGGCGGGCGGCGTCGAATATCTCTTCGACGAGTTCATCTCCTGCGGCAAGAAGCGCAGCGGTTTCCTCGACGCTTAACGGTTCCTTTGCGAGACTTTTCGCGACGATCTCCCGCACGCGCACGGGGTCGCTTTGGGTACCGGTCAGCAGTTCTTCAAGTGCGGCATCGTCGATGAAATCGACCGCCGCACTGCTCAACGCCATCTCCGCTAGCGCGCACATGTTGCTGCCTCCTTATTTGCGTGGCGGCGGTTTATGTAATTGGGCGAATCGCCCCGCCCCGCGCCGACTCGTCTGCCGATAGCGAGAATACGTTCTTTCAGCAGGCTGTGATAATCTTCGTCCTGTTCGACACCCGCTTTGGCGGGGTATATGTCGTACAATGCCCTGTAACGCGGCGGAGTTATATTGGGCATAATCACATTCGCCCCGCGCTGAAGGCCAAGTTCGTAACCGGCCTGTCCGTTGAGCGTAGCAACGGCGGTCGTGGCGGGGATGTTCGCCTGCGGGCATATAATCCGGGTAAGGGCGATGACCTTGTAGGACATTATTTCGCTGTTGGGGACCTGCTTCTCGTCGCTTCGGGCCGACGGAGTGTGCGGACTGGGAATGAACGGGCCTGAACCGATCATGTCGAGGTCGAGTTCACCGAACAACTCGATATCACGCGCGAGGGTTTCGTAAGTTTGTCCCGGCAGTCCTATCATCACGCCGCTTCCGCCCTCGTATCCGAGTTCGCGCAGTTGGTGCAGGATAGCGATTCGGTCGGACCGCACGCCGTCCAGGTCCGGGTGAATCCTCTCGTAGAGCGCCCTGTCGGACGTCTCGAACCGCAGCAGGTATCGGTCTGCACCGGCTTGCCGCCAGAGGGCAAATTCCTCGGCGTTTCGCTCGCCGACGCCCAGCGTAACTGCCAGCGGGGTCTGCCGCCTGATGCGTTCGATGACGTCGGCCAGCCATTGGCCTGAAACGCCGCTGTCCTGCCCGGACTGGAGGACAATCGTACCGTATCCGAGCTCGACGGCTCTGCCGGCGCAGGCGAGGATTTCGTCGGCGTTCATTCGGTAGTGTTCGAGGCCGGAATTGTGCGCGCCCAGTCCGCAGTACGCACAACGGCGAACGCAGTGATTCGAGAACTCCGTCAACCCGCGCAAGTGGACTTCGTCGCCGACGTTCCGGCGGCGCACGTCGTCCGCCGTCCGCCACAATTTTTCCAGTCGGCGGTCGTCGGATTCGCGCAGCCAGTTGTGTATCTCACTGAAGTTCATCCTCGCTATGTTTCCTGTGTTCGCTTGAGTGTAACGGTGAAGGTGCTTCCGGCGTCCGGTTTGCTGGTAACGGTCGCCTCTCCACCGTAGAGGTCTGCGAGTTTTTTGACGATTGAAAGCCCCAGCCCGCTGCCGAGGATGTTGCGTGTTTGGGGGTTTTTGATTCGCACGAATTCGCCGAAGAGTCGGTCGGTTTCTTCGGGTGTCATTCCGATACCGGTGTCGGATACGGCGATAGTAACGGTATCGTCGTCGCCGGTGAGTGTTACATCCACTCGCCCGCCCGAACGGTTGTACTTGATGGCATTTGAAATAAAGTTATTGAGGATAATTTCTATCTCGCCTCTATCTGCCGTCATTTTCAGCGATTTCGGGCAGTGCAGTTCGATGGTGACGTCTTTTTCCGTCGCCTCCGGCGTGAAGGCCTCGACCGATTCGCCCGCGACGTTTGAGATATCCAATTCTGACAAGTCGCGTTTTTTCTGCCCCGACTCGATACGTGTCAGGTCCAGCAGGTCGTCGATGAGTTTTCGCATCCCTCCCAGGCGAATCACGCTGCGGGACAGCATGTTATCGTACGTTGCCTGGTCGTCCCCGGCGGAGCGTTCCATGACGATATTGAGATACCCTTCGATGGACGAAATCGGGGCCTTGAGTTCGTGTGCCAGCACCGAGATAAACTGGAAGCGTACCTGGCGTTTTTCTTCGGCCAGGCGGCATGCCTGTCTCGTGAGCGCCAGGTGCCTTGCCGCTTTGCGGACTGCGCCTTTGAGTTCGTCGGGCGTGAACGGTTTTGCGAGGAAATCGTACGCTCCCCGCTTTGTCGCGGTGATGGCGACCTCCAGCGAGGCGTAGGCGGTAATCATAATCGTCAGGCAGTCGCCGATTTTACCCGTCATCTTTTCCAGGACATCAAGCCCGCTGATTCCGGGGAGTTTATGGTCCAGCAGGAGTATGTCGGGGGTTTGGGCGGCGATCATTTCGAGGGCGTCTTCACCCGTCTCGGCCTGTGCGATGTCGAAGCGGAATTTGCCGTTGATGCACGGTGCGGACACCTCGAAATCCCGAAGCGCACGCTCCACGCCCAGACGCATGCCGGGTTCGTCGTCAACGACCAATATTCGCATGGCTTCGGTGTTCATCAGTCAGTTTCCAAGTATCTCTTTAACGCGTTCAGCCAGGTCGGATGGATTGACGGGTTTTTCGAGGAACGTCGTAACCGGAAGCCAGGTTTCGTCAGGCTCGAATCCGAACTTCAGGTCCTTTGCCTCTCGTATGCCCGTGAGCATAATAATCGGCAGTTGCGGATGCAGGGCGCTGATTTCGCGAGCCAGATCGAAACCGGCCAGACTTGTTTCCATCATTACGTCCAGTATGATCAGGTCCGGTTTGACGTCTTCGATTTTCCCTCTCGCTTCAGCCGCACTGTATGCCTCGGAGACTTCAAAGCCCTTGCTGGTAAGAACGGCTTTGTTCATCTCCACAAAATCAACGTCATCGTCAATCAGTAGCACTTTTGCCATCGCAATTGCTCCTTTCATGGAGTTGTTTCCGTTGTTTCCTGCCACGGAAGCGTAACGGTGAAAGTTGTTCCGGTCGGTCCTGCCTGTCGGTCGGCGTTTGATTCGACGCTTATATCGCCACGGTGCATCTTGACTATCCCGTATGTTACCGCCAATCCCAGGCCGGTGCCTTTTCCGATCTGCTTGGTTGTGAAGAACGGCTCGAATATCTTCTTCAGGTTCTCTTTGATGATACCAACCCCCGTGTCGGAAACGATTAATTTTATCCGGTCTTCGTCCCGACTGGTCGAGATTGTCAGCGTTCCGCCGTCCGGCATTGCTGCGACTGAATTGCTGATGAGGTTCGTCAATACCTGGAGAATCTGGTCGGGATCGACCTCGATGGTCGGGGTTTCGAGCGTGTCCTCGGCTACGACTTTGATGTTTTCCGGGATAGTAACGGATTTGATACCGCGTTCGACCAGATGCCGCACGTCAACGGTTTGCAACAGCACCTTGTTTTGCCTGGCGAAGTTCAGCAGCCCCGCGACGATCTTCTTACACCTGTCGGCCTGTTCGGCGATCATTGACAGGTCGGCCTGCATTGTCTGGTTATCCTTGTGTTCATCCAGTAGCAGGTGAGCGTACATCAGCACCACACCGAGGGGGTTGTTGACTTCGTGAGCGATGCCGGCGGCGAGTTGGCCCATACTGGCGAGTTTTTCCGATTGCATCAACGCTTCCTGCACGCTGGCGAGCTCATTGTTGGAATTCGCCAGTTCGTCGATTGTGCTGCGAAGTCGTTCGATTGTGTTGGGCAGACACATTTCATTTTCCGCCAGTCCCTTGAAGATCGCTATGGCATGTTCCCGGCAGGTGTCGTATCCGCATGCGCCGCAGTTGAGTTCGTCCTCCGGCGTGGTTTTGCCCATTCTGGCCATTATCTGGCGAATCTCTTCCTCGAAAGGCACTTCGAGTCGCTGGTCGCTGGGTGTGTAGGTGCGAGTCAGGTCCAGGTCGTCGAACTCGCCAAGGCGGTCGGGTCCGAGGTTTTCGCCTTCGGTGTCCATGCGTCCGCGGACGTATCGGCTGACTTGGCTGCGCCGGCTGAACAGCGGCGCGTCCGTGCTCATGCCCGCGCCCATTATGCATCCGTTACAGCATAACACTTCCAGCAACTTCGCATTGAGGGCGCCGGATTCAAATTCTTTAATTGCACCAACGAAATTGGTGCGACCCTCTGCGGCCACTACTTCGCCGGTGATGAGGTCTTCGTGAATGTCGGCGGATTGAAGCAGTCCCCTGCTGATGGAAAACAATCCTCCGGTTCCGGCATGTGGCGGATCGAAGTCGGACGGCTCGACGGCGTCGGGGGTGATGTCCGATTCGGTGAGCATCCTGCGCAACTCAACAAAAGTAATGGCTGTCTCAACTTCACCGTGGATGTCTTCGTTGTCGCCTTCCCCTTTTTTGGCGATACATGGACCTATAAACACGATTTTGACGTCCCGGCTGTGGATTCGGTGAAGCACTCTGGCAGAGGCGATCATGGGCGAAACGATTGGGGCGAGTTTGTCCACAAGGTCGGGGAAATATCGCTCCACGTAAGAAACAATCGCGGGGCAACTTGTGGCTATGAAACGTTCTTTGTTCACCTTGGCCAGGAGTTCGTGATACCTGCGAGCGACGAGATCAGCGCCGAATCCGACCTCGGCGACAATATCGAACCCGAGAGCACGAATCATACCGACGAGCCGTCGCCAATCGTATTCGACAAACTCGGCGGGGAAACTCGGAGCCACGCACGCAGCCACTTTATCCGAACCATCCAGAAGCGACCGGACGATGTCGGTGGTATCGAGAACCTCCTTGGCATTCTGGCTGCAGACGCGAACGCAGTTTCCGCAGCCGATACACCTTTCGGGGACGATTTCCGCCTGACCTTCACTGATTCGAATCGCCTTGGCGGGGCACTCCCGTACGCAGGTGTAACACACGCGGCAGCGTTCGGTAACAGTTTTGATGAAACCGTTTGGCCGCATCTCGCAATGCCTCTCTCAATCGAAAGTTACGGGTGCTGTTCCCCGTTTTTGGTCAGGGAAGGCAGCCCCAACAGCCGGCGCACTTCTGCTTTCAGTTGTTCCGGCCTGATAGGCTTGTTCATCACGCGGTCCATCTTTAACCATGATTTCGCCTCGGGCGACTGCACATCAAAGGACATCCGCGTAGCGGCGGTAACAGCCGTCAGTAAAATAACGGGGGTTTCCGGGTATATTTTTTTCAGGTGATGCGTGATTACAAACCCAGAATCAGCCTGCTCCATCATCAGGTCGAGGATTACCAGGTCCGGTCTGACCGTCGTAAGCACCTCTTCAGCCTCTTCTTCACCGCCGGCTTTGAGTATGTCGTAATCTTCGGTGCCCAGTATGGCTGATACCTGCGCGATTATGTCCGGGTCGTCGTCCACCACCAGTATTTTTTTGTTTTCGCTCATTACACGCCCTTAATTCCAACCGTCCGATACACTCTCGCCGAACGAAAGTTATTTTGCAAGTCCGTCGCGTTTTTCGTAGTGCGTATGCAGCAGGCGATGGCTTATGTGACTCAATGGTTGCTCAAGATACTCATCGTAAATGCGAGTAATCCATTTGTTCTTATGACTGACTCGCGTGTGCTCTTCGCGGTCGATTTTATACAGCGCCTTCATCCTTGCCCGAACGGCCTTCAGATCAGCGCCCAGAGGCTGGCCTCCACCGTTGATGCATCCGCCCGGGCACGTCATTATCTCGATAAATTGCAGGTCGTCCCGTCCGGCACGAACCTGGTCGAGCAGTTTTCGGGCGTTTCCGAGTCCGCTTACGACGGCGGCTCCGATCTGCAGGCCGTTAATCTCGATATGAATTTCCTTCGCGCCTTTCAAACCTCGCAAAGCCTGAATTTTCAGGTCCTCAAGTTCTTTCCCGGTCAGCAGGAAATATGCGGTGCGTACCGCCGCTTCCATCACGCCGCCGCTTGCGCCGAAGAGTTTGCCCGCGGTGGACCGCTCGCCGAAAGGCGTGTCGGCCTGTTCTTCGTTCATCGAAGCCAGGTCGATACCGTACATGTGAAGCAACTTGCCCAGCTCGCGTGTCGTCAGCACGTAATCCACATCCGCGACGTGGTTCGGTGACATTTCGGGTCGGCCGCATTCGAACTTCTTGGCGGTGCACGGCATAATCGAAACGCTGACGATATTGGCGGGATCGATTTTTTCGCGGTCGGCGAAGAAACTCTTTATCAACGCGCCCATCATCTGCTGCGGACTTTTGCAGGTCGAGATATTGGGAATGAAATCCGGGTAGAACTGCTCGGCGAACTTAATCCATCCCGGCGAACAACTGGTCAGCATCGGCAGAACGCCGCCGGTCTTTATCCGTTCAGCCAGTTCGCTGGCTTCTTCCATAATGGTCAGGTCCGCCGAAAATGAAGTATCGAATACATGGTCAAATCCCAGTCGTCTCAACGCTGCGACCATGTTACCGTCCACGTCAACTCCGGGTTTGATATCGAATTCTTCTGCCAACGAAACCGAAACGGCCGGCGCGTGCTGGACGACCACC
>JAUVIQ010000206.1 GCA_030592655.1 Planctomycetales bacterium
CGGCAAATTGCTCGGCCCGTTTGGCGCGGACCTTCTTTAGCTGCTTACCCGAACCCTGCTCTACCCATTCCTCCGCCCATACAAGGCGGTCCAGTAGAAGTTGCGCCCTGTCCCAGCGAGTGGCCCCGTATTGAAACTGGGCCAGTTCGGGTATTGGTTCGCCCGGACGTGGGCCTAGCAACTCCTTGATGATTTCCTGAACCTCGTTCAGGGCCTCGATATATTTTTCCCGGCGGGCCAGGTCCACCGTGGAAACAATTTGCAGATACTGCCTCGCCATATCAAAAAACTGCCCTGCCACCGATCCGGCCAGGTGTTCGTCGCCTGCATGTTTAAGTACGAAATCGAGACTTTGCTTCGCCTCATCGGGCTTTGTCGTTTCGTATGCCTCCAGCAGGTGGTTCCGCAACTCCTTGCCGAGAGACTTCAGCAAAGACGCTTCTTCGGGCGTGATGGCGCCGTTTTCGACCTGGTTGCGAAGTTGTGTCTTGAACTGCCTGTATATACGCCTCGCCTGCTTTTGGGTCTTGGTGGTGTCGATCCCGGCTGCGAAGCGGTCGAGCAGGGCATAGGCGTCCTGGCGGACCTGGGCGGCCTGGTCCGATTCGGCGTCCAGTGTTTCTTTGTTCCCCCTGCCGTGCATGTCGTACTGCATTCTGCGGAATTCAACCGTTCCGTTGAACACCACCGCCCCGCCCCCGCGCCAAAACAGCGGACCAAGAATCACCACCAACGCCCCGGTCAACAGCAGTACCGACAGTCCCGAAAGCGATGTGAATGTCCTGTCGGTGAATCTTCGAAGTCCGAGCCTCATTTTCCACCTCCCCGGGCGCGCCTTGCCCGCGAGAGGAAATACTCGCCGATGAGATTCAGCGTGAACGTAATCACCAACAGCACGAAGCCCAGGGCGAAGAGGCAGTGGTAGTGTTGAGAGCCTCTGACAGTTTCGCCCATCTCGCCGGCGATAGTGGCAGTCATCGTTCGCACCGATTGGCCCAAGTCCCACCACGGCGACGGAACCTGGGCGGCATTTCCAGAAGCCATCCAGACTACCATCGTCTCGCCGATCGCCCGCATCATACCGAGGATAACGGCTGCGATTATCCCGCTGTGGGCGGCGGGTATGACGACCTTGATTAATGTTTCTGCCCGCGTCGCGCCAAGTGCGTAAGAGCCTTCGCGCAATTCCCGGCCTGCCGATGTCAGGGCGTCCTCGGCGATGCTGATAATCGTCGGAACAGCCATTATCGCCAGAATCAACGAGGCATTCAGGGCATTGACTCCGGTCGGCAGGCCGAGGTTCTTTTGCATCCACGGAGCAAGCACCAGGTACGCGAAGAATCCGTACGCCACAGACGGTATCGCCGCCAGTAACTCAATAACCGGCTTGATAATCTGTCGCAGGCGGAACGGGACGATGTCGCTGAGGAACACTGCCGCCAGCAGACCGACCGGAACGGCGATAATCAACGCACCGGCCGTTACGTACAGCGACCCTGCCAGCAATGCCAGCGCGCCGAACTCGGCAGCAGACTCGTGTGCGGGAAACCAATTCGAACTGCTGAGCAGTTCTCCAACGCTGCCGGAGGTCAGAAAAGGCCAGGCCTCCCGCGTGATGAAAACGAAGATGAGAATAACCGCCAGCACCGACGCGCAGGTAACCGCCAGCAGCATCGCCTTCCCAACCGTCGCTGTAAGATACCCCGTCAGGTCCTGTCCCGGAGTCAGCAGCAGCGGGCGATCAAACTCGCCCGTTACTGAAGCGTCGGAAGTCTGTCGAGTGGTGTTTGGCATTTCGATTCAATTGCGAAGCGGTTTATCGTGAGTATCGCCGAACGGCAAGCCCCCCCGGCTTGCCGTTTCGCGTCCTGTATCTTTTCCCACGCAGGATAAAGACAACTCATTAATAATTTGTTACCGGTACGAAACCTTTTGCTTCGATAACTTCCTGTCCCCTTTCGGTCAGGTGGAATGTTACGAAGGCATGGACGGTCGAACCGAGTTTCGGGTAGCCGTTGGTGAACATAAACAGCGGGCGGCTTATCGGATACTTTCCGGTGGCGATTGTCTTTCGCGTCGGCATCACGCCGTCGATCTTCAGGGCCTTGACGGACTTATCCACGAAGCCCAGACCGACGTAGGCGATTGCCCCGGTAGTGGTCTTGACGCGGGCATGGGCCTGGGGGTTGGAATTGACATACTCGACACCCTTGGACACCTTCTGCTTCTTCATCAGAAGTTTGTGGAAGGTCTCATATGTGCCGGAGGATGTGTCCCGGCTGATGACGACGATTTTCTTGTTGGCCCCGCCGAGTTGTTTCCAATTCTTAATCTCACCCTTATAGATTTTGCGGATTTGTTCGCAGGTCAGCGCCTTGACGGGGTTGGAAGGGTGCACGATTACGCACACGCCGTCCATCGCCACGGCGTGAGCGACCGGCATTATGCCTTTTTCGACGGCCTTCTTGAATTCCTTGGCCTTCATAAACCGGCTCATCGTGGCGATGTCGCATCGCCCGTCGATTAAGGCTGCGGCTCCGTCGCCGCTTCCGGTCTTCTTGACTGTAATTGAAACGCTCTTGTACTTCTTTCCGAACACCTCGGCGAAGGCGTCGGCAATCGGCCCGACGGTCGTCGAACCTTCAATCTGCAACTTCGCCTTCTTTTCCTTCGCTGCTGGCTTCTCGCCCGCGCCGGCCCCACACGGAACCATGCACAAACCTGCGACCATCACCAACTGTACGACCTTCTGCCAATGCTTCTTCATCTCTGCTCTCCTCAAAAAGGGGTTTCCGATTTCTGATTTCTCACGTCCGACTGCGGCTGCATTGTCTGATGTGATTGTTAGGGCAGTATTTCCGAAGCATTAAGATTGCGCTAATGCGTTTAAGGGCGGTTGCGGAGAGATTGGCTGGCCTGTTAGAATGACCGGCGATGTCGAAGAAACGCATCATCATCGTCGAGGATGAACCCGACATGGCCGAACTTGTGGCCATGAGGCTTCAGCGCGAAGGATACATCGTCGAGACGGTCGGCGACGGGGCCGAAGCGCTGGAGATGATTCGCTGCTCGCCGCCGGACCTGGTGCTGCTTGACCTGATGCTGCCGGGGATGCCGGGGACGGAAGTGGCGACGAAACTTCGCAACGACGCCCGCACCGCCGGCGTGCCCATCATCATGCTGACAGCCAGGAGCGAAGAGAGCGACATCGTCGTAGGTCTGCACCTCGGAGCGGACGATTACATCACCAAACCTTTCAGCATGTCGGTGCTTGTCGCTCGGATATCGGCCTTGATGCGCCGAAGCCGGGATGTCGCTTCATCCGACGGCCGGACGCTCAAGGTCGGCCCAATAAAAATAGACGCCGACCGTCACATAGTGAAAGTGAACGGAAAAAGAATAACACTGACGTTGACGGAGTTCCGCCTGCTGGTGGCGATTATCTCGGCCAGGGGGCGGGTATTGGATCGCAATCAACTGATGGATCAGGCGCTGGGAATGGACACGGTGGTTACGGATCGCACTATCGACGTTCACCTGACCGCGTTGCGAAAGAAACTGGGCAAGGCCCGCAAATACATCCAAACCGTTCGCGGACTGGGATACAAACTGGCGGATGAAAATGATACGCCATAAATTCTTCTGGAAGTTGTTCGCGGGCAACCTGTTGCTGATGGTGATTATCCTGTCGGTCGGCGGAGTCCTCTCGTATCGCTATCTCAACGCCAACTATCAGCGCGAAAACACCGAAGACCAGCGCCGCATAGCCCGGATATCCCAATTGCATTTCCAGCGTATCTGGCCGATGCAGACCGGTGAAATCGACGCCGATTGCAAAAACCTCTTTGCCGATTCGCAGATGCGTCTGACCGTAATAGCCGACGACGGGATCGTACTTGGCGACAGCCAGGCCAATCCTCTCACCATGGAAAATCACAAGACCGACGACCGACCTGAGATTCTCGCCGCCTTACATGGTAAAGAAGGCCGGGACACCCGCTCCAGTGAAACCCTGGGTATGGAGTTTCGATATTTCGCAGAGCCAATAAGCAAAGGCGGTAAAGTCGTCGGCGTCGTAAGGGTCGCTATGCCCGTCCGGGCAATTGCCGAGGGTCGAACCGTCATTCGCAACGCGCTGCTGTGGTCGGCATTGGCGGCGGTGGCCGTTGCGGCTGTGATTGCGGGGCTGCTGGGATGGATGTGGCATTCGCCTATTCGACAGATTACGCGGGCCGCTCGAAAAATCGCCGCAGGCGACCTGACCGACAGGGCACACGTTCGCGGCTCGGACGAACTTGCCCAATTGGCAACGGCCCTGAACGAAATGCGCCGAAGTCTCGCCGCCCAGATTGACACGATTACCTCCCAGCGCGAGCACCTTTCCGCCGTCGTCCAGAACCTCCGCGAAGGCGTCATCGCACTGGACGGACAGGGGCATATAGTCCTTATGAATAAGTCGGCAGCCGACATGCTCGACGCCGATGCCGGAGATGCAACAGGGCAATATATCCAGACGGTCGTGCGCATACCGGGCGTTCTGGATGTGTTCAATCAGGCCGCAGAGACGGGCAAATCCGTTGGCAGGCAGGTCGAGGTTATAATAGGCAATGTGCAGCGGATACTCGATTTGCACGCAGTAAAAGTCGCCGGTACTGCTTCGGAGGGCATCACCGCCCTGCTGGTGTTGAGAGACATTACCGAAACAGCCCGCGCCGCTGCGATGAAGGCCGATTTCGCCGCAAACGCATCGCACGAACTTCGCACACCGCTGGCCACTCTGCGAGCAGCCGTCGATTCGCTGCTTCACACACAAGGCGAAGAACCGGAAAATCTCGGCAGGATATTGCCTATTCTGGATCGGCACGTCGCACGTCTGGAGGAGATGACAAAGGACCTGCTCGACCTGAATATCATTGAAACCGCCAGGCAAACCCTCAAAACCGAGAAGATTGAATTGGCCTCGCTCGTCGGCTGGGCCGAAGAGCGTTTCGCCCAGGCCGCCGGCGACAAAAACGTCGAATTGAAGATCGCCGCCGACCAGCTGGCCTCTGTGTTCGCCTCCGACCGGACGCTGATACAACTGATCCTCCAGAACCTGATTGACAATGCGATAAAATTCACGCCCGCCGCCGGTCGGGTTGAATGCCGGCTCCGGCTTGAAGACAA
>JAUVIQ010000105.1 GCA_030592655.1 Planctomycetales bacterium
AAGGACTTATGTCGTCGCAATCCGTTTTGTGTTCGCGTTTGCGCGCGCAAACGCGAACGCAAAAGATAAGATAGAGAGAAGATAGGGTCTTGGGACTTGGGTTTATGTAGGGGGATGCACTTGTTAATAGGCCTAAGCGCGCTTTTGTAGGTCAAGAGAGGGGGAAAAAGGGGGGTAGAAGGAGGGGGAAGTTAAGTGGGTACCGAACGGCGTTCGCGCCAGATGAACCTCATGTTTGTGACGGCAAGGAGCTTCAGTCATCATTTGATCTCACCGCTGACGGTGATATGGAGGCTGCCTTCGCTGGGGGCGAGGGTAGTAATTTCGCCTTGCATATTCACTTGGTCATGCTTTTCAAACATGGAGAGTTGGCTACCAGGCAATACCATTCTTACGGTGATGTCCTTCTTACTATACGCCGTGACAATCGTGCCACCTTTGGCATCAAGCATCACCTTCCAAAGGTCAGTTTCCGTCTGAAGTCGGCGGACGCTACGATTCAGGACAGCGAGTTCATTTTCAAGTTTCGTCCGGTGGTTCCCTTTCGCCGCTGCTATACTGCGCTTCAGCGTTGGTCGGCGAGAGTCGGCGGTATTCCGAGATGCCTTCGATTGTTTGAGGGCTCGGTAGTATTTCTGACCAGCAGTTTCCTCGGAAACCGCCTGATACCTTGCGCCACCGAGTGTCCAATCTACTTTTCTGCCGATGAAGTTCCCGTTCCGTTTCAGCCAGGCTGATGGGCTTTCCTTGGGATGCTTATGTCGGACAGCAGTTCGCAGCCGAATCTCAAGCGCAAGATCGGACGGGTCTGACCACCACTTCGGATTATCTTCGTGGATGGTAAATATAAGAGTCCCGTTCTTTTTGGGTTTGGAGGATGTGGTTGCCTTCGCCGCCGGTTTGGTACTTGGCGGGTTTTTCGCCGCCAGTTCTTTTTTTAGAGATTTGATCTGCGCACGGAGCAGATTGTTTTCCGCTCGGAGAAGTCGAAGCTGGGTGTCCCGTGGATCAGTTTCCCTTGGCTGTTGGCTGGCTCCGCCTGAGGCAAGAAGTGCGATAGTTACGAATCCGATAATTGCTACGAATGTGTTGCGGGTCATGCTTATCCCCTTTCCGACATATCCTACCACACTTTTGTTATTTTGGCAATCTCATTTTGGCGTTTTCGGAACGCCCCATGCCGTGCCGTTACACATCGGGCAACGCTTGGGATAGAGGAGAAAAGCAAAGAGCCAAAAACCGCTGGTGAAAAGCACCAGAACCCACGAACCGATTCCAATCGACCGTTTGGGTTCGACGTGTCGCTCACACAACATACAATACTTAGGCATTCGTTTCTCCTTCGCTATTGGTTCGATCCAGTAATCCGCTTTCCCCGATAAATTTTACGAATTCCTCTAATTTCTCGGTCCTATCGAGTTCTGGCCCTTCACCCGTAATCAGCCATTGTGCACTAAAACCACATTGTTTGGTCAGATGAAAAATTGCCATCAGTAGTAGAACGGATATTTGTTTTGCTTCACCCCGTTCCAATCGGGCTACGGATTCTCTGCTCGCTTTTCCCAAAAGGGCTGATAGGTCAGACTGACTTATACCGGCCTTTTCTCTCACTACGCGAACACGCTCACTGAAACCTGCAAGCCAAGCTGAAACAGCCCTTTTAGAAATTTTTCCAAATTGTACCTTTTTTTCTTTCACTATGTCCTAAAGTTCTGTACAAGATGTCAACGATACATGCACAAGCGGCCAGTTGCCGCTTTTTGAAGACGCATCGTTCAAAAGAAGATTAACAATAGAAAGGGATTATCGCATGAAACGCGGCATCGTCAAGTACCAAGTTGGATTAAGGTTGGCCCGGGTAGGCTATCCCAAGATGGAAGATGCCGCCGCTGCTGTCGGCATCGCACCGTCGTACATCTCAAACATTCTTGCCGGGCGTGAACGGCCCGTCAAACACCAGAAGGCACTGGCCAAACTATGCGGCTGCACAGCCACTGAACTATTCGGCGAATGGACCAACCCGGAACTGAAGGCCGTCGAAGCGGCCTCAAAAGCAAAGGAGGCGAAATAATGGAACTGCCGATCATCCGCTTGCGGTCCTTCCTTGGCATCGCAAAGATCCGCCTGATCCAGCCGTATGGCGGAAGTGTCCCGTACATCCCAATTGTCGATATTGCCGCCGCTATCGATCACCCCCGGCGCAAGGTACTAGCCATTGTAAAACGGAACGCCGAAGACTTCCAAGGTGAGGTGTTTTCTGCTCGCCTGTTTGGGACCCCTGGCGGGTCCCAAAACTCACCGTCCATCGTGCCCCTTGATCCTCCCTTCCGGCCTGATGCTTCCCACGGTGGCCGATCACCAGAACGGGTGATGTGTATGTCCTATGAAGGCATGATCGGCCTTCTGTTCATGATCGAAGCAAGCCGGGTCAAAAACGATCTCAAGAGACGGCGGATCATCGCTTTTCGCAAGTGGGCCAAGAAAATCGTGGCCCGTGCGATCCTGGACTTCCCGCCGGATCAGATTCCGGCGGAATTGTCGGACCTTCTGGAACTTCGCTGCGGGAAAGAATTATCAGCGGGTGTCCACAAACTTGCAGTCTCGACAGGCAGGCATATCGGAACTGTCCGCCGTTGGATTCGTAAGGCTCGGGCGCTTCGTGGCGAACCGGCAACCAACTATCGTCCCCGCCGTGATCGCGTCGAGGTAACTGCCCCCGACGAAGTTGAACGGTTGCGGCAATTTCATATAAAAAATCCCAGAGCGACCACCGCCGAAATCAAGCGTGCGATGGGTTGCTCCTTCGGAATCTCAACTATCAATCGTCTGCGTCGCGTGTGGCGCAGCGGCGGCCACCGAAAAAGCAGCAGGGGCGCCCCTGCGGGGGCGCTCGTGGCCGACTCGAAAGGTGCATGATGATTATTTTAACGGAACAACTTGTTAGGGAGAACGCAAATGACGGACGGAGTCCAGTCGGAAGTGGCAGCCAAAGAAAACGGCCTGCCGTTGGAGTTACGAATCCTGGAACTTTTTCACGCGGGCAATCTGGTAGTGCTCGGACCTACGGACGTCCAGAAACATACGGGCGTCTCGAAGGGCACGGTCTCGGCAAAGTTGAAGGTACTGGCCCAGGCCGGATACCTCAAGCCGGTCGGAGCCGGGAAGTATCAGCCCGGCGGAAAACTCTTCAGCCTGGCTGTCGGCTATCTCGGATTGGTGATGAGGCAACTGGATCAGGTCCAGAGAATTACCATCGAGAACCTCGCTGGTGTCCGCGAAGCGCTCGAGCAACTGGCCGGAGCATTCCCAACGGGAGATCAGACATGAACAGTCAAAATGACACCGCCAACGGATTGGCGAATTTCGGCGTGGGCAACAATCCTGATGGATCAGGGACGTTGCCCACGGAGTCAGTCAAGCAGACGCGTCAATCGCAAATGCCCGACATCCCGCTGGTGTGTTTCGGCCCCGGCGGGGACTTTACCCAAAAGTACTACGGCGAGGGCGGAAGGATCGTGCGGCGATGACAGAATCAACAGAAAGGAATGGAGCCATGGAAGAACCACCGAGCACACCGGAGGTCGAGGCCGAACTAAGGCGCTACCTTGCAAGCAAAACCGTAACGGTTGATTTGTTGGCGATTGATACGGCCTGTCAACTGATCATGCAGAACGATTTGGACATAACTACCGAACAGCGTGACTGCATCACCCGTCTTATGTTGCCCCTCCTTAGTGCATGGACGGACTACGACAAATTAACCAAGGCGAAACTTCGGGCACACTGGGCCGATTTACGCAGCCGATTCGACAGCGACGCCGAATTTGAGGATTGCTGCAAGCGCGAATTCCCCGACGCCGATTTCGACCATATCAGGCTGGAAGTCGAATTGTACCACCGCTTCAACAAGGATTAAGCGGATCGGCTAGATTTTTGGATACAAAAATCTAGGAATAGGAACCTTTGTTTATAAGGAGTTACAGCAATGTCGCAGAACAAAAGCACGGAATTAGCCCGCACAGAACCCCTCAAAACCAGCGGCGGGATACTCCCTTTGGATATGGTACTCGCCGCTGATAAAGAGGCCAGGAAACAAATGCTTCTGCTCAAGGATTCTTGGGCCGAGGCCATGATCTGGGGACCGGAATTTGAAGCGGAAGCCAGATTGCGTATGGATTTACTCCTTAATCTGGAGAGTCTGTGTGCAACGGCTTTAGGGCAGATGATATACGCCATTCAGCAGAAAATCCCCAATGGCAAATTCAAGGGCTGGATGAAACTGAATTACCCGGACCTCTCGCCCGGTAGATACAACTGGTGGCTGCATTGTTTCCGAATGAACGAGAAGGGGCTGCCGTTCCAGAAAAAGAAGCCCGTTACCGTCCGGGACATGCTCGCAATGGACGACCCGGAATATCAGCAGCGGCTTCTTGAAGCCGGTCCGGTCCGGTCTCCCAGCGAATACGAAGCCGACGGCCAGAAGAAAGACAAGTGGATTAAGGCCCTCGAAGACAAGGTGGATAAATTCCGCGAGCAAATCGCCACGGGCAATGAACAGCTGGAGAT
Source organism: Planctomycetales bacterium (assembly GCA_030592655.1). GTDB lineage: Bacteria > Planctomycetota > Phycisphaerae > SM23-33 > SM23-33 > JAUWNJ01. The sequence goes on from JAUVIQ010000105.1 coordinate 4,567, forward strand.
GGCAAAGGCCGGAGCGGCGATACCGAAGCACGTCAAGGATGAGGCCCAGCGGATCGAGTTTATCCGCAATCAGTTCTGGTCATTCGTAAAGTTCTGGATGTCCAATCTGCCCGATAACGCCAACCGGCTGAAACTCCACAAGGCGTTATTCACCGAACTAACGGATGAGATGATGGAACTTTGGGCGGACCACATTTTCCCACAGGCCGAAACCCGTATCACCAAGGCAAATCGAAAAGGCAAATAGCGATGGCGATTGATGCGACAATCCTCGGCGAAATGTTTGTCCGCCTCGGCCAGGCCGGCAGCCGACGCCAACGCGCCGACACGCTGAGATACTACAGTCGGCTGTGCGGGGTAAGCGTTGCCCAACTGCGACGGCACGCGAAGCACGCCGGTGTTGATTTTGGATACGCTCAGCGGTCCGACGCCGGGCAAGCCCGCAACGAGGAATTCGCCACCGCCGCTGATATTGTCGCAAGCATGATCATCAAGAGCCACGGGGATATGCCGACGTGGGTGGCTATCGACCGGTGCATCAAGATCGGGTCAATCCCCGCCGATCTTGAATTGCCGGTCTATTATGTTGACCGCTACATGCGAACTCACGGCCTTGCCCGCAAGCCGTCCAAGACGCCCGTCAGCACGCGGCGATGCAAGTGGGGCGAAGTCGGCGACACGATCCAGATCGACAGCACCAACTGTCAGCAGTGGTTTTTCGTCGAGCCGGACGGCTCAATCCGCTACACCAGGACCGGCGAGGTCTATCGCAACAAGCCCGCCAAGAGCAAACCCATCATCCGCTACGTCGCCACCGATCCGACCAGCGGCATGTTCCGCATCCGCTACTACCTGACCGACGGCGAATCCGCCGAGGTTACGCTCCAGTTTTTGTATCACATTATGAGCCGGGCCGAACACCCCGACAAGATGCCGATGGGCGGCGTCCCCAAGGTATTGATGATGGACAAGGGGCCGGGCAATACATCGGCGGCGGTCAAAAATCTCTGCGCCGAACTCGGCATGGATCACCGCACGCACGCGACCGGACATTCCCACGCAAAGGGCAGTGTCGAAGAGGCGATGATCCTCTGGCAGCGATCCTTTGAAAGCGAACTGCGACTCTGGCCGGCTGACAGCATCGACGAACTCAATGAACGGGCTTACCTGGCCAACATTGAATTTTGCGCCAAGCGAAAGCATACGCGGACTTCCCAGCCTCGTAGCGCGTTCTACGCCGAGCACATCGGCGAGATCACGCTCCCGCCGACATGGGAGCTATTCGTCGAGGCCGCTACGACCACGCGCGTCCGACGGCGCATCAGGGGCGGGCACCTGATCAGTTTTGAAGGCCGCGACTACTACGTCGGCGGTCTCGAAGGCGTCAAGACGGGTGATCGGGTCGAAGTGGCCAAGGCCGTCTTAGCCTGGGACGACGCAACCTTGCCGATCCGTATCTATCACGACGATCAGTGCATCGTGGAGAACGCACTCATTAAAGATGATAGAGGCAACTACACAGATCAGCGGGTGTATGAGCAGCGAACCGATGCGGTGCTGGATGCCCAACAACAGGATCGGGAGGTCCGCCTGGCATCGGAAATTCCAACCGAAGCGCCCAAGCCGCAGATCGCAGCCATCAAGTCATTCAAGATTCCCACAGCCAAACTGGTTGTCCGGCCCGCCCAGGCGGGTCCGACGTACCGACGCACACCGGCCCTGCTGAAACTCGCAGAACAGATAGGCCGCGAATTGTCGCGCTTCGAGGTCAACGGCCTCGGCTGGGGCAAAGCCGTTACGCAGCAACAAATTGAAACAGCCGCCGCAATGCTTAAGGGAGACACCACAAAGGCCGGTACGGAACCCGGCCAGGCAGCAGCGGGATGATGGAAACACGGAGTCAACATCATGGAACTATCACGCAGATGCAAAGAGTACTGGGATTTTTCATCGTCGGTTACGCCGTTCGGTGAGCACATCGAGGCAGCCGAGGGCTTGTTCGTCTGGCCGGATTTCGACGGGGTCGTGGATCGCATTGTCCACGCGATTAAGCGGCGGCAATTCCTTATCGTCGTCGGCACGGCGTGCAGCGCCAAGACAACGGCGTGGGCTGAAGCCAAGCGACGGTTGCGTGAAGAGGCCGTCGCCGCTCATTTCTGCCAGCCCCTTGGGTTGTCGCCACGCGATTACAATGAGCAGACGATCTACCGCGTAATCAAGTACGCTATCAGTCCGCCGGATGATAGTCGGGAAAACGCTTTCAAACGCAGCCGCGAAGGCCGGGCGATGCAGTGCCGGCAGATTCTGGAAAGCCAGAACGATCAGGACCATCCGGCCTGCCTGGCGATTAACGACGCGCACAATTGCCGCGTAAATTTCCTGATCATGTGCAAGCGGCTTTGGGATGATCTCTACGGCTTCGACCGACTGCTCTCGGTTGTCCTGATAGGTCAGCCTTCGCTGCTGTCCACGACTTCCGGTTATCCCGAAATCAACGAACGAACCGAGGTAGTCCGTCTGCCGGGCCTGGGCAAATCGCTGGAGAAATATCTCCACCACGAATGCGCCCGTTGCGGCCTGGCGGAATTCCCGTTTGACGAGTCGGCGATTGAACAGCTCCGGCGACTTGCCCGCCCCAACTGGCTGGAGACGCGGGATCACCCGCTGGTAGTCAACAACGTCGTCAGCCGGGCGCTGCACGACGGTTGGAAGATTAAGGCCCAGGCCGTCAACGCTGATCTGATCGCCGGTGCCATGCGGGCGGAGAAGGTGGGCTGACTTATGGACGCACAACAACAGATCGCAGAACTGCGGGAACAACTTCGGGCGGCCAGGTACGAACTCGATATGCGGGGTGAACTGATCGCACAAATGGAAGGCGAACTGTTCGGATTGAACCGCGAAATCGCCTACCTCGAAGAGAATAACGCCACGCTGGAAAGCACAAAGGTTAAATCATGACGACACAATTCAAGGAACCCATCGAGACCGTTGTGATCGCAATAAAACCGGAGATGCCGCTGGATGCGTTTCTGCAACTTCACCATCTGACCTTCTTCATGGAACTGATGGAACGCCTGCCGGACGGGCGCGTGGTTTGGGATTCGTCCGTCGAGGAAATGTACAGCGAGAGCGCGGCAAGGGCTGAATACGAAACCCTCCAGCGTGGATGGATTCAGGTCTGTATGGAGATACCCAGGATCGTTGTAGAGCAAATGAAGGAGGCCGGCCTGGCATGACTGACTATACGGGCCATCAAATCGCAGAGATCGTCGGCTGGACCGTAACTGTTATTGCCGTTGCGGGCGTGATCTTCAACAACCACCGCCGCCGGGCATGTTTCGGCCTGTGGCTGATCTCAAACGCTTTGTCGGCGGGCCTGCACCTGCACGCGGGGATGTGGGCGCTGGCGACCAGGGATGCGGTGTTCTTCGTTTTGGCGATTCACGGATTTTTATGCTGGAGCAAAAAATGAGCGAAACACGAACATGCAATCTGGGAGAACGTGAAGTCCTCAATGAGATTTATGAAGTGGCTCCGTCGTTACGGGTCGAAGGGATTCGCAACTGGTACGGCTATTTCGTGCATTGGGATGAGGTGCTGACAGCAATTTGTCAGGCATGGCCAGACGAAAAACATATCGGTTATGACCAATCGCCCCTTGAATTGGTCGTCCGGCTGATTAATGAGCGCGACGAATTGAAGGAGAAAAACGACATGAACCGGATTGCGGATAAGCCACGACTCTACAGGATTGGCCACGAGGTAATCTACACGGGTCGGCAACTGCTGCTTGGCCTGCCACTTCACCCGGGCGGAAAAGTGATCGGGGCTTTTGTCGCATACCCACAGGGCAACCGTCGAATCCTCTACATCGTGGAGTTTGAAACGAAGATGAAGTTCGCGCTGCTGCCTGCACAGGTCCGGGCCAACAACGCGCGGAACCGGCGGCGGTATTTGAACACAGAGACAAGGAGAACATAGGCATGAACCTGAACCAATTTAAAGAGGCGTGCCGGAATCTGGATAGGCAAATTGCATTAATGGGTAGCGCGATCAGGCGCTTCATGTTCTGGCTCATAGTTTTGATCGTTGTCACGGCATTCTGCGCCGGGCTGATGCTCGGCGTCATCCTGGGATCGCACTAACAACCATCGGGGACCTTGAACGCAGGAATAGAAAGGGCACACAGATGAACAGACAAGAACTCGCTGACGTGGTACTTGGGATCACCCAAACTCTGAACGACTCCGATCAGGTTTCCCCGGTTTTTCTGGATACAAATTTTCGCCGGGACTTGGGCTTCGACGATCTGGATTGCCTGCACCTTCATCTCCTCATCGAGGACAAACTCGACGTTAGTATTCCTGATGAGGACTGGCGGGACATAGAGGCGGTCGCACACATTATCGACTGGCTCATCCAGAATCAACCATATTGCCCGCACTGCGACTGCTACCCATGCCGATGCGACGAGGTTGCCGCCGTTACCGAAGCGGTTGAACGGCAAGGTGTGGTAATTCATTAGGACAACGAAAACCCCACGGACGGGAAACTGGATATGACGCCGCGACAAAATGAACTGTTCAAAGAGCACCGCGATCTGTGTGAACGGGTCGCCAGGGAGATACACGGCAGGCACGGCACTATGAACGGCCTGGAACTGGACGATTACCGGCAACTGGCATTGATGGGCCTGTGCGACTCCATCATTAAGTACAGGCCCAGCCGTGGCAAGTTTGTCCGCTACGCTTACAAACGGATTCGCGGCTACGTCAGGGACGAAATCCGTAAGGCCGATGAAGTCGGGCGCAGTCGGCGGGCTGCCGGACAGCGAGGCCCGGTGATCAGCCTGGAGCATCCGGTCTTGAGCTCCGACGCTGATCGAATGGTTCTGCTGCGTGACCTTCTGACCTCACCCAAACACAGTGATCGCATGGCCACCTTCGACGCGATCCGATTAATCCTCGACGGCCTGGACCGTGACGCGAGATTCGTAGTGTTCCTGACGGAAGTAATGGAACTGCCTCAGGGCCAGGTCGCGTCGGTGCTCGGTATCGGCACGGTGCAAATCGGACGGATCAGAAAACACGCTTTGGAATATCTCCGAGGGCGAAAATCGCTCCTGGCCTGTTAATCCACGGATGACAACAAAAATGAAAGGATTCAAATCATGGCAAAGGTAACTGAAGTTGAACGGAATCGAAGGGCCGACAGCGTGCTCCGGTGCATCACCGAAACCCCCGGCCTGTCGGCGGTTGCTATCGGGCGTCGGTTGGGCGGTGTAGATGCGCGTAGAGTACGTGAGCGAATCCACCAACTGCGGGCGCGAGGCAGTGCAATCGTGATCGGCGAGAGCGGCCACGGGTATTACCTGCTGGACACCATCGACGACGCAGAACGCAGGGCGAAAATTGTAAGGCTGCACCGGGATAGATCACGGGCTTATCTGATCGACC
>JAUVIQ010000091.1 GCA_030592655.1 Planctomycetales bacterium
AAACAAGACAAGTAATCCGTAGCGCCAAACGCCAATCCCGCCGTGGCCGGGGAAACGCACGCACATACGAATGAGTCGTAGGTTTCGCTTCGTCCTGAACCTACCGATCCTTACAAACGTCCCCCGTCATTTCGGTCGATACTGAACAAATACGTCGAAAAGGGCCGAGATGATGAAAATTATGAAAGTCATTTTGCTTGCGCTGTTGGTTTCCGTAGCGTTATGCGCCGGGTGCGAGAGCGGTCTTTTCGGTGAGAATCCTGCCGATTTCGTCAAGCCGACGATAGCGGTGATGAAATTCGAGAACCGCGCGCCCTTCCCGCTTAACTGGGACATCGGCGACGGTATGAGGGACATCCTCGTTGACCGCCTCGTAGCAACCGGGCGATACCATGTCCTCGAACGGCCTGAACTGGATTCGGTGCTGAGCGAACTGCGACTTCAACACAGCGGCATTACCAGGCAGCAAAGGCGGGCTGCGCTAGGCAGGATTAAAAACGTCCGCTATCTCATCAAGGGTACCGTAACGGACTTCGGGCACGTCTCGACCGAAAGGGGTTTTCTGGGGCTGGGGAATCTGGACGCCTTCGGCGGGTCAAGCCGGGCGGTGATGGGAATGACGCTGTACGTGGTCGATGTTGAAAGCGGCGAGATCGTCTCCAGCAAGAGTATCTCCGAATCGGTCCGCGCCTCGGATGTAACGGTCAAGGCCGCTTATAAAGACGTAGCGATGGGCGGGAGTGTCTTTTACCGCACGCCGCTGGGCAAGGTAACTACTAAAGTTATCGGCAAGGCCGTCAGGCGTATCACTTCGACCATCGCAGCCCAGCCCTGGATACCGAAGATCGCACTGGTTCGAGACGATAGAACCATTATCGTCAACGGCGGGCGCGATCGAGGACTGCGGGCAGGGGACGTGTACGAGGTCTTCGAAAGGGGTTCGCCGATTATCGACCCGGACACAGGCGACAGCCTGGGACATCAGCCGGGAAAAACCATCGGGCATGTGCAAATCTGTCGGGTCCACCCGCGATACAGCCGGGGAGAAATCGTCCTTGGCAAATCGTCCGCATTCAAAGTCGGCCAGCGCTGCCGACGGGTCGAAAACCTCGCAGCGAAGTAAAAGTAACCAGTAGCCGGTCAGTCGATATTTCCCTTTCGCAACTTTTCCACGTCTGTTACGTTCAAATAAGAGATGGTTCGTGCGACGTTGACACTATTGCTGACAGTTGCGGTTGTCTCGGCGATTGATATCCGCGAGGACCCGCCGGTGGCGTCCAGACCTGCGAGTGGCGACGTTACGGGACGGATTACACCGGCGGGAAAAATCGCGGAGATTTACGCCGTCAGCCGGGTAACGCTGAAACGATACAAACCAACCCGCTTCGATAAAAAAACCGGACAATTCCGCTTTAAAAACCTCCCAGGCGACGCGATTTATGACGTCGGAATCCTTACGAAAGACTCCGAGCGAATCGAGGGGATAGACCTTTCATGGCACGAGGCCCGCCTGCAGCGGCTTGCGGCCATTCGTCGAAAACAACTGAAACTTCCGGCAGAGCAGGGGCGGGAATTTACCCAAAAAGACGCCGACGAATTGATTAAGTACGTCAAGGACCTGAAGGACTTCTGCAACGTCCGGCGGGTGTTGTATATCAAGGGTACGGGACTTCGCGCGACGATGCTGGCTGAAACGATGCGGGTCAGGGAGGTCCACGCCCAGCGCGGCGACGAGGTTATCTGGCGGATGGAACTGTGGTATTTTCGGTATCGCTACGGCGGGTGGGAGCGGGTCGGCAACGTCGAGCGATTATTGGAGCGCCGGCGTATCCAGTCGTCGGAGTGGAAGGCCATTACGCTGGTATATTATCCAGCCTTGAGCGCTTACGTGAACGAGAAGGGCAGGGCAGGGCCGGTAAAGTTCACGATTCCCAAACGCTTCGATCTCGCCCGAGGCCGGCTTGCCGGAACCAACCCCGTCCAGAAAACCAAACCCATCATCATAGGTTTGACTGCAACGACACGTCCAACAACACAAGCAACCCGACCAGCAGAATAAAAATTGGGGACACCATACTATTTTTTTATTGTTCTGCAAAAATCCCAATTTTTGCAGAACAATAAAAAAATAGTATGGTGTCCCCAATTTTTATTCTGTTTTCAGATAGACGTAGATTTCTCTGAATGGTCCTTCCTGTTCGATGGTGATTTGTTGTCGGCGGATCAGTTCCAGAAGTGCCAGGAACAGTCCTACCAGTTCAGTTTTTCGCGTTCTGCCTGCGAATATTTCCCTGAAGGTCATATTACCTTCGCGTCCGAGGCGGTCGAGTATGTCGTCGGCGTGCAGTTCGATGGGGGTGTCGTCGTAGATAATCTCGGTTTCGGTGAGGTGTTGCCCGACCGACGTCATCAGATCGTTGAACGCTTCGATAAGGTCCCAGATATTGACTTCTTCGAGGTCTTTACCGGGCGGTTCTTCCTGCTCGATTTCCGCCGGTTTGCGGCCGAATCGCAGCGACTGCTCGGCGGCGGCTTCGCGGAGGTCGCCGGCGGCGTCTTTGAAGGCCTTGTATTCCAAAAGTTGCCTGACGAGTTCGGCTCGCGGGTCGATTAATTCCTCGTCGCCTGCGTCGAGTTCCTGTGCCGGAAGGAGCATCCGCGTCTTAATCTCCAGCAACGTCGCAGCCAAGACCAGAAACTCGCCGGCAAGGTCCGGTTCGAGCATTTTGAGCGTATCGACGTACGCGCAGTATTGCTCGGTGATCTTAGTGATGGGGATGTTGTGGATGTCGAGTTCTTCCCGACGAATCAGGTACAGCAGCAGATCCATCGGACCGTTGTATATGTCGAGATTTACGCGATAGTCGGTCATTGGTTCAACAGATTCTTCCTGTTCGTCAAAATACCACAAGCGTCTCGGACGCGGGTCATTGTCTCTTCCGCGACTTCGCGCGCTTTTCGTCCGCCTTCGCCGAGAACGTCGCGGACGAAGTCGGGGTTCTTCTCCAGTTCGGCGTATTTATCGCGGGCTTCGGCGAACAGTTCGTTAACCAACTCCGCCAGGCGTCCTTTGGCGTGCCCGTATCCGTATCCTCCGGTGCGATAATTCTTCTCGATGTCCTCAACCTCCGCAGGTTCAGCCAGTAATTTCAGCATCGCAAAAACCGTGCATTTTTCCGGGTCTTTGGGATCTTCCAGCGGCGTCGAATCGGTAACGATCTGCGCGCAGCGTTTTTTCGTAGCCTTGGGGGTCTGGAAAATCTCGATGGTGTTATTGTAACTCTTTGACATTTTCTGCCCGTCGATTCCCGGCACGACGGCCACCTCCGGGACGATGTACGCTTCCGGAACCACCAGAGTCTCGCCGAAGGCGAGGTTGAACTTAATCGCCAGGTCGCGCGTCATTTCTACATGCTGCTTCTGGTCCTGACCGATGGGCACGATGTCGGCATCGTAGATGACGATATCGGCGGCCTGGAGGACGGGATAGTCCAGCAGGCCCATGTTGGCCAGAAGACCCCGGGCGATCTTGTCCTTATAACTGTGGGCCTTTTGCATCAGGCCGACCGGGCAGAGGCAGTTGAGAACCCACGCCAGTTCCGTTACCTGCGGCACGTCTGACTGGAGGAAGAAGACGCTTTTTTCCGGGTCGATCCCCAGCGCCAGGTAGGCAGTGGCTACGTGCAGCGTAATTTCCTCCAACTTTTTCTTGTCGGAGATGGTAGTCATCGCATGGTAGTTGGCGATGAAGTAGAAGCACTCGTTTCCCTCATTCTGGAATTTCAGGTACTGTCGGATCGCACCGAAATAGTTGCCCAGATGCAGTTTTCCCGAAGGTTGTATGCCCGAAAGCGATCTCATTACGTCTTCTCCGCACGGTTTCGTAAGTTTCGTGTGCCCCTTATTACTTGACCGGCGATGAATCAGCAAGTGATAATAGCGATAAGCAGTCAGCGATCAGCCTTCAGCGTTCAGCAAAAGACAAAAAAGGACCGCTGAATGCCATTTGCTTTTTACTTTTTGCTGATTGCTGAACGCTGATTGCTGAATGCTAAATAAAATGACTGATCCAGGCCCGAATCTTGAACTTGCCCGCAGGGTGATTGCGACCGAGGCCGAGTGCGTCAGCGCACTGGCGGGGCGTATAGACGAGCGTTTCGCCTCGGCGGCCGATGCGGTTTATCACTGCGATGGGACGGTCATACTGACCGGTATCGGAAAGGCCGGTATCGTCGCGCAGAAGGTCTCGGCTACGCTTGCCTCCACCGGTACGCCGAGCATTTTCCTTCACCCTGTCGAAGCCCTTCACGGCGACCTGGGGCGCGTCCGTCGGGACGATGTTGTGATTATCCTCTCCCATAGCGGCAGGACCGAGGAGATTATCCGCCTGGTCGATCATCTCAAAGCCCGTGGAGCGCACCTCGTGGCGATTACCGCTACGGACGATTCGCCACTGGCCCGGTACGCCGACATTGTCCTTTCCTACGGCGACGTGGATGAGGCCTGTCCGCTGGGTCTGGCGCCGTCGGCATCGACAAGTTGCATGTTGGCGTTGGGTGATGCTCTGGCTTTGACGGTGATGGATATGAGAGATTTTTCGCCGGAGGAGTTCGCCGCGTTCCATCCGGTAGGGGCGCTTGGTAGAAGTCTTATGAAGGTTGAAGAGGCTATGACATTCCGCAGCGGCGATCGCCTGCCGGTAGCCGACGAGAACCGTTCAGTCCGCGACGTACTGGCTGACGCTGAGAAGATAAGTCGCAGGGCCGGCGCTGTGCTGCTGGTGGATGGTTCCGGGAAACTCGCCGGAATCCTGACCGACGGCGACCTGAGGCGGAGGATACTCGCCGACGGAGACACGTTCCTCGACAAACCAGCCGCCGAAGTGATGCACCGCAACCCGAAGCACATCGCCGCGGGCGAACTGGCAAGCGAAGCAATGGCCATTATGAACGAATATCGCATCGACGAACTACCGGTAGTCGATTCCGACGGAAAACCGATAGGACTGCTCGACGTGCAGGACCTGGTTGGACTAAAGGCGTTGGGAAGTAGTAATTCGTAATTAGTAATTGGTCAAAAAAGACCCGATACCGAATCACGAATTACGATTTACGAATTACGATTTACCAATTACGAATTACTGATTACGAAACGATGGAATCGCTAACCAATATTGAATTATTGGTCCTCGACGTTGACGGCGTGTTGACTGACGGACGGATTATTCTCGATTCCGACGGGCGCGAGATGAAGCAGTTCAATACCCAGGACGGAGCCGGGATAAAATACTTCCAGCGCGCCGGAAAGCACATTGCGATAATCACCGGCAGGGAAAGCCCCGTCGTTGAGCGTCGGGCAGCCGAACTCGGCGTAAAAATCGTCATCCAGGGCGCAAAGGATAAACTACCCGCCTATGAATCGGTTCTGGCGGAACTGGACCTTACGGACGAACAGACAGCAGTGATGGGCGACGACCTTCCTGACCTTCCGATGCTGCTGCGGTGCGGTTTTCCAATTGCCCCGGCCAATGCAGTCGAAGAGGTCCGCCGGGCAGCGGCATTGATAACCGAAAACCCCGGCGGCGAGGGCGCTGTCCGCCAAGCCGTCGAATACATCCTGAAACATACCGGTCAATGGGACTCAATCCTGGAACGATATTACCACGAATCACACGAATAAAAGACGAATTACACGAATTGTTTTTCAGAGAAACATTCGTGGATTTTGTTATAATTCGTGCAATTCGTGGTAATTAGTGGAATTCGTGGAAATGAAGAGAAGACTGAAAATATTGTTTGGAACGTTCGGAGTTATCTTTTCCGCCTTCCTTTTGTAGTACCTTGTCAGCGACAAGGACTTTTCGTCGGTATTGAGTGGTCACGCCCCTGTTACCAGACCTGCCGATGGGGATGTCTCGCCGGTTCCCGGGCTGGGCGATATCGCTCCTATCCCTGGGTTGAAGATTTATCAGCACGATAAGCACCATCGCCTCCAGGCGAAGTACACGTCCAAACGGTCGGAAAAGGTCGGCGAGAAATTTTTCCTGACGGACCCGAAGGTCGAATTGTTCCTGCGCGACGGCAAAATAATTACCATTGAGGCCGAGCATGGGGTTATCATCGCCAGCGAGGCTGCCGGTAAGTGGAACGTTCGCAACGGGACATTAAAGGCGGACAAGGATAAAATCCGCATTACTATTGATCGCAGCCGGGACGCCAACCCGAATCGTCCGCCGCTGGAACAGAGACCTGGCGATGCGGTCAGAATTTATCTCAATGACGAGGTGAATTTCGACAACGAGATGCTGACGATTCTTTCCGACGGACTCGTCAGCGTTTTGTCCAAAGAAGCCGATATTTTCGGTCGGGGTCTGCGAATATCCTGGAACGAGGCGCCGCGACAACTTCGGGAACTTCGGATAACCCACGGCGACCGCATGGTAATCCGTGAAGGACAGGGGCAATTCATCGGTAAAATCTCCCTTCCCGGCGGCGCTGACCCGGACAAGAAAACTACGACGAAACCGCCTGAGCCTTCGGCCGGACCATCGGCCGAGACTAAAGAGTCCGTCGCCCGCGCCGAAACGCCGACCACCGTCCCGACGACCATGCCGACCACCGTCCCTGCCGGACCAGCGCCGGTTATGGAGGATACATACGTAGTTACATTCAACGATAACGTCCGTGTTACCAGCGGTAACCAGCGGATGACAGGCGCGGATAAACTCCGCCTGGTGTTCGAATTCAAAAGCCCAAGCCGGGACGAACCCCAAAACAGCACCCGCTCCGCCAAAGAGAAAAAGACGCCGCCAAGCGGAACGACCCCCAAAATCACCGCAAGCAGGCCGACCGACGATAAAGTTCCGACAACAAAGCCGGCGGATGATGATGCAATGGTCATAACCTGGACCGGGCCGCTGGTTGTCAAACCGTTCAGAAGCCATGAAAAGCCGATACCAAAGCGTTTCGACGTTACCGCGATCGGAAAGAAACTAACTCTGGCTGACGGTAAGGCCTCCGCTGTTTGCAGGAGGCTGGAGTTCCGCTCGCCGGGTCGTGGCGGCATGTTAATCGGAACGCCCGACGAACCGGTCAAACTGAAAATGGAAAGCGGGGAGAAAATTACCGTACCGAAGGTCAGGTTCAACAGCGATACGGGTGTTGTCAATCTGGATGGGGCCGGCGAAATGCACCTGCCCGAAAGCGCCGCTGCATCACTGAACCTCGCCGGACGGAATGATGAGCAACCCGATAAGAAAAAACGCGAGGCAGTTACAATACGATGGAGCGAGAAAGTCGTCGCTTCGCTGGGGCGCCGGGAAGTCAAAACGGAAACAGGCGTTAAAAATGAGGATTTCCTGCGATGGGCGGTTTTCGTCGGTGAAGTGAATGTCCGGCAGGGCGAAACACAGAGCATGAAGGCTGATAAACTTACTGCCCGATTTCATCTGCCCGCATCGGCCGATGAAAAGGCCAACCGCATGGCTTCGCTTTATGCCGACGGTAACGTGAATATGAACGATACCAAAAGCGGCGAGTTTATAAAATCGCAGACATTGGACGTTCAGATGTCCGGGCCCGATGAGGAAAAGGCATATCCCCGAAAAATCGTAGCCACAGGCGACATATCGGCAATGCAGGATAAACGGGAAATCAAAGCCAGCAAGAGCATGACGATTACCTTCGCTCCGCAAAAGGACAAAAAGACCGGAAAAATCGAGATCAAACCACAGCAGCTGGATGCCGTCGGCGATGTAAAGATTACCGACCACAGCGAAGAAGATACCGTAGTTATTGAGGCAGAGACGTTGACGAGTAACTTATCGGCCAAGACTGCGATACTGAAAGGAAAACCCGCGACAGTCAGGCAGAAGGACAATATCATCCGTGGCGAGAAGATTTACTTCGACCAGACCAAAGAGTCCGCCAGCGTCGCCGGTGCGGGAAGCCTGCGTTTCTACACCGACAGGGACATCGCCGGCACCAAATCGGACAAACCCAGACCTATGGATATTGCATGGGATGAAAAAATGGATTATCACGGGAAAGAGCGGACAGCGATTATTGACGGTGGGGTACATTTGAAAATCGCCGGAGATGAACTGAAATGCGGAAAGATGAAAATCATCTTTGCCAAGCCGGAGGATGATGTTGCCACCAGACCGACCGCCGAGACCAAGCCGGCGGAGTTTGCGAGTTTCCGCCCGCAGAAGATCAAAACAGTAATAACCGAGAAAAAAGTCTGCCTGAAATCGCAGCGCCGGGACAAGGACGGGTTCCTGCTCCAGCGTGTGCAATTGCGGTCGGAGCACGTCATATACGAGGTTGACCTGGGCGTGCTTAAATGCCCCAAGGCCGGTACGTTGAGCGCCGAAGACTATCGCCTGCCGGAGAAAAAAGCGAACGCCGGTCGGCGAAGAGACGACCTCGCCGGTAGCATTGACCGCCCGTCGCAGTCGGTGTTCCGGTGGTCCGAGTCGATGAAGATGGATCAAACCAGCCGGGAGGTTTGGATGTCGGGCAAGGTACGATTGGTTCATTGCAGCGGCGGAAATGTAGTCTTGGCGAAAAAACTCCGCGTTCTCCCGTGGGGCAAGTTACCGGAAGGACGCAACACCGAATTGAACTGCGAGAAAATGAAGGCCCAGTTCGCAGCACCCGATAAGGATGCCGCATCCGGTTCAGGCCCAGCCGTCGGTTCGCTGGACCTCTTCGACGCTACCGGCGACGTGAAACTCGAAGACGGCCCGCGACAGATATTCTGTCAACGGATTCTCTACCAGCGATTGCCCGCCGACACAGCGATTATCTGGGGTTCACTGCCGGGCAAACCGAAAAAGAACGCCATTATGTACTATCGGGACGTCCAAAGAGGTGTCCTGAACAGTTGGGAGAATCCCAAACTCATCTGGTACCGCAAAACCAATCGCGTCGAAGCCAAAGACGTCAAGGTCCGAGGCGGACGGTAAAAAAGACAGGGACTTGGGACTTGGGATTAGGGACTAGAAAAAGGAATCCGCAATCCACAATCTACAATCCGCAATCAGTTGATTCCGCCTTCAGCGATGAGAACGCCCAGAAGTGTCCGCTGGAAGTGCAGGCGGTTTTCTGCCTCTTCGAAGATTGTTCCGGCGTGGGCCGACATTACTTCGTCTGTAATTTCATAGCCACGGTATGCCGGCAGACAGTGCATGACAACGGCGTCTTTGGGAGCGGTTTTGAGCAGTTCGGCGTTGACCTGATAGGGTTTGAATGTGGCGATCCGTTCGTCTTTCTCGTCCTCCTGCCCCATTGATGTCCACGTATCCGTATAGATGATCGATGCGCCCTCGACGGCTTCGCGTGGATCGCGGGTCTGCGCGACGTCCAGTTCCAGTTCGTATCCTTCCGGGCAGGCCAGGGCGAATTCCATCCCGAGTTTTTCGCACAGTATCGCCAGCGAGCGAGCGACGTTATTACCGTCGCCGATGAACGCCAGTTTCCGCCCGCGAACGTCGCCGAAAATCTCCATCGCCGTCATCACGTCCGCCATTGCCTGGCACGGGTGGGAGTAATCGGTCAGGGCGTTGATTACCGGTTTTGAGCAGTGTTCAGCCAGGCCTTGCACCGTCTCGTGGCTGAAGGTTCGAGCCACCACCGCGTCGCACATCCGGCCAAGCACAGCCGATACGTCGGACACCGGTTCGCGGCTGCCCAGGCCGATATCGGCGTTGGTCAGATTAATCGCCGCTCCGCCAAGATGGACAATAGCGGCCTCGAAACTCACCCGCGTCCGTAGCGACGGTTTCTCGAAGATAAGCGCCAGAACCTTTCTCCGACAAGATGCCGGAAGTTTCCCCGCCCGAAAGAGTTTCTTATCCACAATCGCTCGCTCAAGCAAACCCTTCAGTTGCTCACCGGAAAAATCCGCAATGTTAATGAAATCTTTCATCTGTTTCTTCTTCTTCTTCTTCTATCTTTTCCCTAAACCCAAGTCCCAAGTCCCTATTTGTGGACGACCGTTCCTACTCCCTCGTCGGTATAAATTTCCAGCAGTAGCGCATGTGCAAATCTTCCGTTGATTATGTGTGTTCGTCCGACGCCGGCGTCCAGCGCACGCAGACAGGCTTCGACCTTCGGAAGCATTCCGCCTACGATAGCGCCGTCTTCGATCATTGTTCGTATCTGCTCTTCGGTCGCGTCGCTTATCCGGCTGTTCGGGTCGTCGAGATCGGCGCGGATACCGTGCGTGTCGGATACGACGACGAATTTGTCAGCCTTCAGTGCGGCGGCGACTTCGCCGGCGGCTGTATCGGCATTGCAGTTGAGTTTTCCACCGCCCCGATCGCGCGCAAGCGGGGCAATGACAGGTATCGTATCGGCCTGGCATAGAAGTTCGATTACCCCGGCATTGACATTGTTAATCTGCCCGACCTGTCCGAGATCGATCTTCCGCCCGTCTTCTTCGACGAATAATCGTTCCCCGAACAGTACGCAGCTGCCCAGCGTATGCAGCCCCATTGCCGAGGAACCCATTTCCTGAATGGTCGTTACGATTCGCCGGTTAATCTCGTTGCACAGGACGTGCTCGACGACGGTCAGCGTTTGCTTATCGGTATATCGTCGTCCCTGGACGAACTGGACCTCCAGGCCGTGCTCTTCCATCGCTTTACTGATGGCTTTTCCGCCGCCGTGGACGATCACCGGACGCATACCGACGGTGTTCATAAAGACCACGTCTGTCAGCAGGTCGGTGAGCGTTTGCTCGTCGTCCATTACCGCTCCGCCGATCTTGACGACGACGGTCTTACCCGCAAACCGCTGGATATACCCCAATGCCTCAATCAGCATCTTCGCTTTGGCGATAGCCTTTTCCATATGTCATTCCTTCGGAGGAAAAAAAGGAAACTACATCTAACTGTAGAATATGTCAACCAACTCTCCAAGCCAAACCAAAACGGAAACGTAGGGGACGAATCTGCCGGAATCAAACCGGAACCAAAACGGAACGAAACGGAACGACACGGGCCAATTCGGGCCGATTCGGGCCAATTGGGAACGAATGGGAACCGTTGGGGCCAATTCGGGCCAAAGGCAAAATGCGTAACTCTTTATAAAACAAGCGGTTATGGTTTTCAGGGTCATTTTTTCGTCCATTTTAAAAAATCCGCCTTTACCTATCTTACCTATCTTCTACGGCTTGCCGTTCGGCGTTGCTCACGACGGGCCGTTTCGCC
>JAUVIQ010000128.1 GCA_030592655.1 Planctomycetales bacterium
CCTGAACTGTTGGATATTCTGGAAATACCGTTGCAGGAATCAGGCCCGGACTACGGTTTCCAGCCGGAGAACAGGTCGCTTGCCGCAGGTGCATGGCAAAAAGCGGGACTGGCAAAACCGGATGACGTCCTCAAACATTGCAGCCCCACGCAATTCATACTGCACAACAAACACGATTGCGTACCTTGGCGCGAGTTACAGAAATTTCCGAAAGAATTGCGGGAGTCCCTGCAACTTGTTCATTGCGAGCAGGTAAAATTCTACGCGACCAAATCGTCTCGCGGCACCCCGCAATGCCGCGCAAAGTTTCAGCGCGGATGGGGGCTGATATATGACCTGGTGGTAACGGACCCGATTATCGAAGAAAAAATCAAAAAAGTGAATCTGATGTGCCTGGACTGTATTATGACAATCAGTCTCGGTATGCCGTTCCCGGAGAATTCAAGGAACTCGAAGTGCTACAAACTGGTGGCTGGGGTAATCGAGTTGTCCGAGATATAGAGGACGGGGCTTTATCGGAAACATCGGTTCGAGTAATATACCCCCTACTGAAAGATCATATGGCGATGAAGATTTCTAAAATATTGTTGCTGCTACTGATGGCGGCGGGGATGGGACTTGTCTCGTGCGTGGCGGATGCGCCGCCACGGGTTGAACTTGCGCCCGGCACCGTCGTGCCGGAAAAAATGGGGCTGGTGTTCTGGGTCGATGGGCTGGATATTGAGGCCTTCGGTTCACTCCAGAAAGCAGGGAAACTTCCGAATATCACAAAATATCTCATCGACCGAGGCGTAACAGTCCACGGGGCCGTCGCCTCGCTGCCCACAATTACATACGCCAACGACACATCGTTCGCAACCGGCCTGCTGCCGGGACACCACGGAATCGTCGGAAATAAATGGTTCGACCGCCACAGCCTCATCTTCCAGAACTACAACTTCATAAAAACCTACCAGCAGGTCGATTCGGACTTCACCGCGACGACGATTTACGAGGCCATCGCCGACGAATTCACGGCTACGATACTCGCCCCCGTCCGCCGGGGCACTACGCGCAATATCGATAACTGGATGACGGCCGGTATCTCCTGGCACTTCGGTATGCAAAAGAACGTCAACCACCTGACCACCGCCCGGTTCGAACTGATAGCCGACGTAGCCAACCGCACAGGCCGATGGCCTAAGTACATCTTCGCCTATTTCGTAACGCCCGACTCCGCAGGCCACGCCTACGGTACGAAGGCTCCGCCATATACCGAGATGATTCTCGACATTGACCGCCAGGTCGGCCACATCTGTCAATCGCTCGAAAAGGCCGGCCTGCTCGAAAAAACCTACATCACGCTGATTTCCGACCACGGCTTCGTCGATACGCCGAAGCATTTTGATGTAGCAAAATATTTTTCCAAAACACTCAAAATCCCGACAATCAGCAAGCGATATGGCCGGGATGAGCTATTCGAGAAACGCGTCGCCCATTTCGCCAAGGCCCGCGCGGTGGTTGTTACCGGCGTGATGCGCCGATGCTGCATCCACCTGCGACCCGGCGAACACTGGTGGGTCAGGCCGACGGAAAAAGAAATTGATGGGTTCCGACACGCTCAATTTCCGGTACACACTGCCGGTCCGTATCGGCGCCCCCGTCTGCCCGATGTGCTCGCTTCGCAGTCGGCAACGGACCTGGTGATGGTCCGCTTGGGCGACAACAGCGTCCGCGTGCAGAACAAAACCGGCGTCGGCGTGATTGATCGCATTATCCGTGATGGGAAAAAGTTGTATCGCTATCGTGTAACGAAGGGAACCGACCCACTGGGTTATGCGTCCAATCCCAAAGCGTCAGCCTTGATGGACGGCGAATATCACGATGCCGACACATGGTTAGCAGCGACATTGGATACGCCCAAGCCGGACTGCGTTGTACAGTTAATCGAGTTGAACGATTCGCCCCGTAGCGGCGATATCGTCCTGTTCGCTGCCGACGGTTGGGCCTTCGGCGGAACGGAAAAAGGCGGCCACGGCGGGCTGTTGCGGCATGAGATTGTCGTACCGTGGATATGGGCCGGTCCGGGGCTTCCGGCAAAAAGTTCAATAACATCTGCACGAACAGTGGACTTAATGCCCACAATGTTGCATCTTATTGGTCGGCGCGAGGCGATACCCGCCGGACTGGATGGGAAAAGCCTCGCGGAAAGATTGAAAAGACTGAACCACAAAGGGCACAAAGAACACAAAGAAAAGAATTAAATATTCATTTTGTTTCTCTTCGTGTTCTTTGTGCCCTTTGTGGTTCAAGGTTTTTTGAATGGACTATTTTGACGACAAACCGATTCGCCGCAGCAATATCCGACGGGAGCGTTGGGCGATTTTTGGTGTGGTGGTGTTGCTGCTTGGGGCAGTGGCGGCGCCGCAGGCGTTCAGGAAAGGCAAATATCCGTCCCTTCCCGACGACGGCCCGCCGATAAAACCCTCGCGCGCAGGCGAACTGCGCGGAATGACGCTCCAAGTGCAGTCTTACTGGGAAGGTAACCCCTTTGAGAAGTACGTCGATGAAATCGCCGAAACCGGAGCGAACACCATCTGCCTGACGCTGGCTGCTTTCCAGGAAAACGCATCCTCAAATTCGTTGTTCATCGAATATCGCAAGGTCCCCTCGGTAAAGAGATTGAAAGGCCTCATTAATCTCGCCCACAAGCGCGGGCTTCGCGTAGTCCTGATGCCGATGGTGCTTCTGGAGAAACCTCGCTCGCGTGAGTGGCGAGGGAAGATTAATCCGCCCGACCTGAATTACTGGTGGAAACACTACGAAAACTACATCCTCTTTTACGCCCAGGTCGCAGCCGAGACAAAAACCGAAGTGTTTATTATCGGTTCGGAACTGAACGATCTGGAAGGTCAGACCCGCCTATGGATACAACTTATCAAAAAAGTCAGAGGGGTCTATAAAAGAAATGCATATAAAGGTCAACTCAGTTACTCCGCCAACTGGGACCATTACGAACACGTCGATTGGTGGGGACACCTGGACCTTATCGGTATGACCGTTTATTACGACCTGGTCGGCAAAAAGAAACCTACACTGAACGTGATGATGAAATCCTGGAAGCCGATAAAGAAGAAAATCCTCGCCTGGCAGCGACGCGTGAGCGCGAGCGTGAAGAAGCCGATGCCGATTCTGTTCACCGAGGTCGGCTGGCCCAACCAGGTCGGATGCGCGAGGGAACCGTGGAACTATTACGTCAACGACGATAAGCCCGACCCTGTAACGCAGGATAATTGCTTCAAGGCGTTTTTCAAGACCTGGAAGGGCGAAAAAAGCGTGGCCGGGGTGCTGATCTGGGAGTGGCGAAATCATCCCGAACAGGTCGGCGGAATGGAAGACACCTCGTATGTCCCGACGGGAAAACCGGCAATGAAGACAATTCGCGAATACTTCGGTTCGCCCGGCGCGCTGCCACGAACCATGCCTGCCACAACGTCGGCCCCCGCTACCGCACCGGGCACCACTACCAAACCGGCAAGGTAAATACCCGCAGAAACGGAAAATTTTACCCAATCCGCAAAATTGGTACTCAATCCCGTCAATTTCCCCGTCGATACTCCATATCGGGGTTGTTTTGTTTTGGGAAAGGATAACCGAATGGTAACATTGCACAGGGATGGGCACGTTGAGTTTCGCTTTTACAGGCCTGATGCAGCCGGGGTGTTCCTTAGCGGCGATTTCAACGGTTGGCGCAACGATCAACTCGATATGATCCGTCAGGACGACGGCTACTGGATACTTCGTCTCCCGCTCTCAGAAGGCGATTACCGCTTCCGATACATTGCCGACGGGCAATGGTACACGGATTTTTCCGCCTTCGGCGTCGAACCGGGACGATTCGGACTCAACAGCGTCGTTCGCGTCCCACCGACAGCGACACCGACTGCCATCGCGGCGTAACGATGGGCGATGCGCTTCCATTTTAAGTAGGGAGGTTGTACACTACGGCGTAGTTACAGGCTCCGGACCAGTCCGGAGTGCCGAGAATCTCATTGAAACAGAACGGGAAATATCGATGCCGGCTCATATAACAATTGACAAGGAAAAAATCACCTCGTTTTGCAGGAAGAACCACATTCGCCGCCTGGCTCTGTTCGGTTCTGTTGTACGCGATGATTTTGGCCCGAACAGTGACGTGGACGTGCTGGTGGAGTTTGAACCGGGGCGCGTTCCTGGCCTGGCGTTTTTCAGGATGCAGAATGAGATATCCGAAATTATAGGCAGGAAGGTTGACTTGAACACCTTGCAGGATTTGAGCAAATATTTCCGCGAGGAAGTGCTGTCTGAAGCGGAGGTCCAGTATGACGCGGCGTGATACAACAGTACGTTTGCGGCACATGCTTGATTATGCGCGCGAAGCCCATGAAACGGTCTGTGGGAGAAAGCGTGAAGACCTGGATGATGACAGGCAACTTAATCTTTCGTTGGTGCGAGTACTGGAGATTGTCGGCGAGGCTGCGGCAAGAGTACCGACGGACGAACGAGAGAAATATTCGGGAATTCCCTGGTCTGAAATCGTCGGGTTGCGGAATCGCCTGATTCATGGATACGATCAGGTGAATTACGATCTTCTCTGGGAGATTGTTCAAAACGACCTCCCGCCGCTGATTACCGAACTGGAAAAGATAGTATCTGGGAATGATTCGTAATCTTGATCGCAGCGTAGGGGTGGATAGTCCGGCAGGTAATATATAGACTATCCGGTGCTATGTCGCAGAAGAAACCCATAGTCGTAGTATCTGAACCTCTGGACGATGCCGCACTGGAATACCTCGCCGCTCACGCCGAGGTCCGTCGGGCCGACCCTGATAATATCAACGAACACATCGCCCAGGCTGAAGGCCTGGTTGTGCGGACGTACACGCAGGTGAATCGGGATTTGCTGGGCAGAGCGCCGAATCTGAAGGTCGTGGGGCGCGCCGGCGTGGCGCTGGAAAACATCGACGTATCCGCCTGCCGGGAGCGCGGCGTCGAAGTCGTCCATACGCCCGAAGCCAATACCCTGGCCGTTGTGGATTACACGATCCGAATGATCATCGAGATGAACCGCCGCTTCTGGGAAATGACCGAACCGGTCAGCAACAAAGAATTTCTCGCCACACGCAAAAATAAATACGGGCGTTTCATCTCATCCCTGACGCTTGGGATAATCGGAGCAGGACGAATCGGTTCCCGCGTAGGCCGGGCCGCTGTCGGTCTTGGCATGACCGTCCTGTATAACGACATCAGGGACATTGCCCTGGACTATCGGGCCGAAGCCGTCGATAAACCGACGCTCTACGCTCGCAGCGACATCGTTACCGTGCACGTGCCCCTGACCGCGCGAACGAGAAATTTTATAGACGCCGAGGCGCTGGGGAAATTCAAGAGCGGTTCGCAGTTGATAAACGCCGCTCGCGGAGCGTGCGTGGTGGCGTCCGATCTGGCGGACGCTTTGCGGGCGGGACGTCTTTCAGGGGCAGTCATTGATTGCCACGAACCCGAACCGACACCGGCTGATTATCCGCTCTTCGGACTGGAAAATGTAATCCTTACGCCTCATATAGCCGCCCGCGTCCCAGCCGCACTGTCGGCAATGTGCGAGGTGGTCCATGACGTTGTGGCTGTACTGGAAGGGCGAGAACCGAAATTCCCAGCCGAGGACGCGGAATACTGACTGACGGATGAGGAATTTTGTCTCAATTGTACCATCACAAATTATTGACAGGCGGCGGCGCGAATCTATAATTATGCTCTGAAAAGCACACGATAACCTGGAGCACCCTATACCTTCACCGGGAGATGTCATGCGAAAGTTTAATGCGACTGTCGGAATAGCGATTGTTTTGGTGTTGGCGTTAACGGCCGGTTCAGTATTTGCCCAACGGACGGACGCTCCTGCCGGTAAAGAGAAATTACCTGCCCTGTGGGACCATTTTCTCCACTACATACTTATGGCCCGCCCTGACATTGCCAAGAGTTACGGTCAAGCCATTATCGACGCCAAACCCGCCCCGCGCGACCTGTATAATCTGTCTGTAAAAGACGAGAAGGGTAGAGCCGCCAGCAGCCTGATCCTCGCACGCGGACGATCCCTCAAAGACCTCAAGTCTGTCATTGATAAAATTACGGCCATCATCGACGCAGGCGCTCTGGCGGTACGTACAGACCCTTCCGAAATAGAACGGTGGATTAAGATGCTCGGCGGTACGCCCCGGCAGTTCCTCGAAGCGACCAGTCGCCTCATCGATGCCGGCGAATACGCCATTCCGCAGATAATCAACAAACTCTCCAACGTAAAAACCACCGCCCTGCTGCGAGAGCGGATTGTTACCGTCCTTCCCAGGCTTGGAGGATCCAAACAGGGTGCAGCCGGACGCGTTTCCGTAGTCCGCGCGCTTTCCGAAGCGCTGGTGATCGAAAATGCGTTCGTCAAAGAGACAATTTGTCGGACGCTCGGTAAGATCGGTTATCCACAGGCAGCGCCGTACCTGAAGGAACTTATCGAACAGAAGGGACTGCTGGACCGTACGCAAAATGCAGCCGGCGGCGCGCTTTCGTTGTGTGTCGGAAAGGTCGCATCGACCAAACCCTCAGCCGAACTGTTCTACGACCTGTCTGTGAAATACTACAACCGCGACGAGTCCTGCAACCCCGACTCACGTTACGACACCGCTAATGTCTGGTACTGGCGCGAGGGGCTTGGACTGACCTACAAGGTGGTTCCCGTCTCCATTTTCAACGAGGTCTATGCGATGCGAGCCGCTCGCAAAGCCCTTGAGCACGACGACGAATTCGAACCGGCTGTGGTAATCTGGATCGCCGCCAATCTTCGAAAAGAGGCCAATCTCAAAGGCGCCAAAGACCCGACACATTCAGCCGATCGGCCCGGCGCTGATTTCGCCGCCCTTGCCGCCGGAGCCGGATACCTCCAGCGAGTCCTGGCTATGGCGATGAAGGACGGGGATATCGCCGTTGCCCTGGCGGCGATAAAAGCGCTTGGACGAACCACCGGAGCAAAGAATCTCGTCGGTACGGTCGCCGGCGGCGCCCAGCCCCTGGTTTCGGCGCTGACCTACCCGTCACGTCGGGTGCGATACCACGCGGCAAAGGCTCTTGCCACGGCGCGTCCGCAGAAGCGGTTCCCGGGATGGCACCTGGTCGTTCCGGTACTGACCGAAGCCCTTCGTGCAACAGGTACGCCGACGGCAGTTCTTGCTCACCCCGATCTGGAAATAAGGAACAAAGTCAAAGACCTTCTCCGCGGAAACGGATGCAAAGTTATAGACGACGCGGTTTTTGGTAAGGCGCTCCATGCAGCAAGGGACGCCGGAGGAGCGGACCTTGTTGTGCTGGCGTCGAAGATAACCGCTCCGGACGTCGCAAAGGCAATCGCCGCGCTTCGGGCAGAAGCTGTCTTTAGCCGGACGCCCGTTATCGTCATTGCCCCCAGGGGGAAAATCGCAACCATGAAGAAACTCGCCGGAAGCGACCCGCTCGTCGTTATCCTGTGCGATGATGACGATGATCTCAACGCGGCAGGAATGGCCGGCGCGATAAAAACCGCATCGGCGAAGGCATCGGGCGTCGCAGCCATGAATGATGACGAAGCTGCCGAGTGGTCAATCCGCGCCGCTAAGTGCATGCGGCTTCTGGCGACGACGAACAATCCCGTCTATGACCTCACCGGCGCTACCAGGAGCCTCATCGCCTCGCTGCCCGACAAGCGAGACCCTGTGCGTATTGCGTCGGCCCAGGCATTGGCCCAGTTCCGTGCTGCCGAGGCACAACGGGCGATCGCCGCCCTGGCTGTCGATGTCGAGGCCTCCGAGCAGGTGCGAGTCGCCGCATACGAAGCCTTGAGCGAATCGGTTCGCCAATTCGGAAACCAACTTACCGAAAAACAGGTCCAGTCCGTCATCGCCGACGTAATGGTCAAGGGGGCGCTGGCGATTCGCAACGCCGCTGCACAGGCAATGGGCGCACTGGCCCTGCCGTCGGAAAAAGTCAAAAAAATCATCCGAACCGCAGGGTAGTAAAAAAGGTAAAAAGTAGCCAGCCTTCGGCTCTGAGGCTCAGGCTCGAAGAGTAGTCGGTAGCCCGTCGCCGGTTGAACCGGGATTTTTTACCGGCTACGGGCTACTGACTACTACACTCAACGATTATCTTCAAAATATCGCCAGACGGTGATTGCGTAGGAGGCGAAGTTTGTACCGTCGTCGTCCAGGTCGGAATCCGGCCCGACCGAGTTCGCAGCCACCGTTCCATCATCAACGACACATTCGACCGCCCCGTCGCCGAACAGGACGTTAAATCTCGAACCATGACACCATTCGGCGCGGACTTCATAAGTGGTCAGTCCCGGCGTCTCATCGGCCTGGCGGCGACGGTTCTGATACCAGAACGCGTCGCTCAATATCGCTCCGTCGGCGAAGTTCATCGCGCGTTGTTCGCCGTCGGCAGGGTTAATCTCGCGATAGGACAGGTCCACGCGGATAAGCGGAACGGTTACGGTGCTCGTACCGAATTGGAACTTTACGCCCCCGCCGGCCTGGGTGTATATGCCCAGCAGCCCCTGTCCCGCCCATCCCGACAGGCCCGATGAGGTGCGGAAAACGTCCCGGCTGTAAGGCATCCGAAGGCAAAAGGTGCTGAATCTGGAGGTGTGCGGAAAGTAACTGCTCGGACCGTCGAGAAGCGACGCATCCGCCTTCGGACAGATTGGATGGTTGTCCGAGATGTAACCGCCGGCGACGAGGCGATAAAGATTGACGTTTTCGACTCCCCTCCTGCCAAAGCAGTCCGGGTCGTTCGCCTGGCTAGGCCCGCCCCAGTGCCCGCTGAGCGGTAGATTACCGTCATAATCGCTGAATGCGAATGGCGGAAGGTGATTTCGGTTTGCGCCGGCGAATTGCTTCATCGCCACATCGACGCTTCGCATCTGCATCGCACAGGCCGACATTGACGCATGACGCC
>JAUVIQ010000039.1 GCA_030592655.1 Planctomycetales bacterium
AAACACGTGGAAGGTCGGGTGGCAGCAGCGTCAGGCTGGGCTGAACCCATACGCCGGCGATTACGCTCCGGCTTTTTCGCCGCCGGAGCCTCGGTCTTCGTTGCATCCCGAAGCCGGTCTGGAAGCAATCGCCCCGCCGCCGGCTGTCGAAGGTACTGATGATATTGAACCGGGCGATTCCGAGCCTGAATTACAGGATCATTCGATTGACCGGGAGGCCCTGTCGAAATTGCAGAAGCAGTTTGATAGCGGCGCGAAATGGTTTTACTGGATTGCCGGGCTGTCCGTTGTCAATTCGGTTATTTTTCTCATGGAGGGCGGCGTCAGTTTTGTCGTCGGGCTTGGAATAACGCAGATAATCGCCGGTATCGGCATAGCCTTTGCTGAAGAATTCGGGCCTGTGGCGAGATATGTCGCGTTTGCGTTTGAGGTTGCCGCAGCCCTGGTATTCGTCCTTTTCGGATACTACGCGCTGAAAAGACACCGTTGGGCCTTTATTACCGGGATAGTGTTGTACACTCTTGATTCGCTGATCTTTCTTGCTGTGCAGGATTGGTGGAGTTTCGGATTTCACGTGTTAGCGCTGTTCGGCCTGTTCGGCGGAATGAACGCAGCGCGAAAACTGCGAGAGATCGGACATCGGAAACCGGCGACAAACCAGCCACCCCGGCAGGTTCCTTTGGATGACTGAGTCATAGGCTGGTACGAAGTCCCACCTTTATTTTATAAAGTGCCGGGTGCCGTGGCCGCGGCGTTTGCGGCCACGTTCGACCATTGGAAACTACGCTGGGAAATCGTGGTCGCCCCCAAGGGACTTCGCAAACACCGCGACCACACCACCTGCCTTAATTTGACCATCAACAGGTAATGTGAGCCGAGTGTTGGATAAGGAGCAAAAGCCTATGGCTAAAGTAACGGTTGAAGAATTTGCAGAAGGTTGTCGTCGCTTGGCCAGAAAATGGCAGGAAATTAATGGGTGTGTCATAGCTGAAAGTGGATGGCTTGCTAAGAAACGAATTAAAAAGATGTTCGCAGAAGGGCATTCTCGCCAAGATATCGAAATGCTTTTTAATCATGAACATATGTCTATGGTACTATCGAGTTTCGACTCCAAGGACTCCAAGGAGTTTGAATGGAAAGATGCGCAACTTATAGCAGAAGTCTTTGCATCAATGATCGAGAGACGATTAAAGCAAGACTTTCCTGATAAAAAGTTCGTTGTGGAAGTGAAACAAGAAGATGAAGATATAATGGTAGTTTATTATCAGCGCGATTGATTAGTCGTAGGAAGAAGGTGGGATTCCGCTTCGCTCCGTTCCAGCCTACTCACTATTTCTGATCAGCATGGAGAACGTGGTTATGGAAACAACCGAACGTATAGTTGAAGCATATGTCAGATATGTAAAGGGATGGGCTACCATTCCCAACATACGCTGCGACGGTCAGTTGGAGATTGATCTTCTTGCCATCGACCCGATAACCCTGAATCGGTATCACATTGAAAGTGGCGTTTCAGTATCAGTTGCATACAGCAAACTGACGTCTAAGCCGTACAGCGAAAGCGCCCGCAAACAAAGGGGCAAAGCGGCAGGCCAACGACGCACCATCGGACATTTCGTCAAGCGAAAATTCGGAGACCGGAACGTAGTTAAGAAATTGAAGGAATACGGCTTCAAGCGAGGTAAGTACACGAAGGTTATTGTTTCGTGGGGGTGGACTGATGATGCGGCAAAGGAGGCAAGAAAACGGCGAATCATATTGTGGGATTTCAGAGACCTTATGATGGAGATCGCTGAGACTTTTAGGACAAAACGTAGTTACTTTACAGACGACACCCTCCGAACCTTGCATTTGTTTTCCCGTGCCGGAGCGTTGCCGTTGAAACAAGACGAATAGCATGAAAGCAAGGGAATGGTAAAGAAGGGGTAAGGTGGGGTGCAAGTCCCATTAATTCTTAGCGCGATGTCGAATTAACCTTTATTCTCGATCCGTTATTTCCCTTGTTCGCTCAATTTGGTGAAGTATTTTCGCAGGACTTCGCGGTACTCTGCCGGCAGTTTGGAATTCCTTGCGTCGGAGATGTTGTCGCGGATGTGCTTGGGCAGGTTGGAGGTCGTATCAATGGTAACGTCAACCTTGCCGCCAAGGAGTTGACGGGTTTTCCTCAGGGATGCGAGCGTAACGCCGCGCCGGCGGAGGGCGTTCTGGTAGCGGAAGTTTTCCAGGTCGCTCTGGACGCGGTTCATTAACGTAATGGCCTGGAGGAATTGGAAATTCGAATAATCCGTAACCTTGAATCCCGCCCGGAGTCGCTCGGCCTTATTGAGCAGTTGGGCGTGCTTGCCGGCTAGCCGTTTGAGTTGCTGTTTGGCCGCCGGCGGTAGTGGGCCTTCGAGTCCTGCTGCCCCTGCGCCGGAGAGTTTTCCCCCGCCGGTGGCTCCGCCGGCAGGGTCGGTGGATTTGTCATCAACCTGGCCTTTCTGGAACGGTTCGGGCGTCAGGCGCGTCGGTGTTCGTCGGTCTCCCTTGCCGACGGCTTTGTCTTCGACGAATTCGCCGGTGCTCTTTCCGGTCCGACCTTCGCCGCTCCTGCCGCCGATTTCAGACGTGTTCGGCAACTGGTTGCCCGTTACGCCCTGGGCGTTCATGTTGGAAATCGGCCCGTCCATCGCGTCCCAGCCAATGCCTTTGTCGCCGCTCATCGTGTACTTTCCGGTGATGTCGTCCATCTCGTCGAAGAGATCTTCCTCTTCTTCCAGCAGGTCGCCGATGAGGTCTTCGAGTTCCTTGGGCATCTCTGCCTGTTCGACGTTCATCTGCCCGCCGGGGTCTTCCATGTTCCATTTTTTGCGGTCCGGCTCGTCCGGCAGCCACTTTTCGATGTTGGCTGTCAGAGTCTTGGCGTTCTCGATACCGTTGTCCTCGATGGCAGTGGCGATCTCGGTCGCTTTCTTCGCCAGTGCGTCCTTGGCCATTGTTACGTCGGATTTTATCGAGAGTAGTTCTTTCAGCAGCGAGGGGTTCGAAAAATCCTGCTGGGCGAGTTTTGAGAAGTCGGCGAAGGCTTCGTTGAGGAATTTTTCCCATTTATCCTGAACGGCTTGGAGTTCCTTGAGGAGTTTTTCGTCTTCGGTGGTGAAAGTATCGACGGGCTTTTTAGTCAGGCGTTCGGAGGCCTGGATGATTTTTCTTTGTTCATCGATGAATTTTTTCAGGTCGGTTTTGAGTTTTGCGAGTTTTTCGCGTGCTTCGGGCGGCATATCGCCTCCGTCGGCGGTTTTTTTGGCGACGTCGGGGTTCTGAAGCGACGGCAGAATGGCCAACATTACCTGGAGCGAATGGATAATCCTGTTCTGCGTGGCAGCGAGCGTTTGGCACGAGCGGATCAGGCCGGCCTGGTCGGTAGTGCCGGGATTGGCAAGGACGCGAGCCTGGGTAACTGCCAGGGCGGCCTCATTGTTGGCCAGTAGCGCAAGGGCCTGCTGGATGATTATCATTTCAGGCTCGAAGGGGAATTTTTCCACGATGTTCAGCATGTCCGTCCTGATGGCCTGCTGGCCTGCGAGGATTATCAGCCCCGTCCCGGCGGGTCTTTTTTTGGCTATTTCCGTATTGACTCGTTGTTTTTCCTGATTGGCCAGGATTTTCATCAGTCTGGCACGGAGTTGTTCGTAGCGTTTGGTTCGTTGGGCGGCGACTTTTGCGGCATCGCGGACGACGATTTTGAACTTCGGCGTCGTGGCGATTTGAGGCCCGCCGAGGTTTCCGAGTCGCCGCCCGTCGGTGGCCTGGGCGTAATAGACGATTACATCGCCTTCGCGGTATTGGCTGGCGATGTTGATGGTGTAAGGCATCTCGTCCGACTTCTTGCCGCGAGTTTTGGCGAAATCGTGGACCATCCGCCCCGGCTGGCCTTCGGTTCCGAGGAACAATTTCACATCGGCCAGGCCGTGGTCGTCGGAGGCTTTGAGCAGCGTGGCGAGTTTTCCGCCCGGACCGACGGCCAAGTCGCGATTGGGCTTGATGAATGCGATCTTCGGCGGCGAATCTGGAATCGCCTGAATGTCGTAGTAGCCGTCATCGTCGCCGCCGTTTTCGGGTAGTTGCTGAATTACTCGTCCGGCGCTGTCGGTAAGGACGATGCGATACGCGTCCTCGCCGGTAACTCGCAGCGTTGCGGTGAATGTGTCCCCGTCGGGGCCTTGCAGCATCGGAACCGATTTGCCGCTGCGTCTTCGCAGCACGGATTTCAGCGCGGTCGGGCTGTTCCTTTGCAGCCGAAGCGTTACTTCCACCCCCGTTCCGGTCGGCGCTTTGATAGGCCCAGCCGCGTTGGCGACCGTCTCGGCCTTGCGATTTATGTACCGAGGAAAAGTGTACACCAGGTCCAGCCCCTCGATTTCGACGTGCTGAATGACCGTGATGGTGTAGAAGGGTTTGTCGATTGGGAACTTGGAATCTCCGATCCACACCGCGTACCGTAGCGATTGCTCCAGTTTTCCGAAGGCGCAGGTATAGGTTGATCGGTCCGCCGACGGCAGCATCCGTTTGCCTTCTTCGGTTCCGTTGCAGTGGAATACGATTCGCGTTTCGTAGCGTTGGCGTTGGGGATTTTCTATCTTTGCGACGATGTTCAAGTGTTCGCCGACGAAGCGGGTCGCGTCGCCGGGTTCTATCGGCGATGCCAACTTAACCGTCGGGATTTCCCTGACGTATCGGGCCGGGGCGAAAACCGCCGAGATGCCTCTTGCCAGTCTCGGCCCCTGGAGCAGCGCGAATACGCACAGCACCGCAACCGCGATACCAGCCGAGATTCCCCATCGCTTCATTCCCGAGGTGTTGACCGCCGAGGTCATAGGCACTTCGGCTGTCCGGCTTACCGTTTCGTGGATGACGCTTTGGACGAGTGGCCCGGAGGTTTGCTGTGGGTCGTCGCTGAGTTGGACGGCGTTGATGAGTGAATTATCCAGGCCGGCGATTGCTTCCTCGACCAGACGTGCTGCCTGGTGATAGTTAAGCCGGCGGCGAATCGAAGTAATCGCCAGCCAAGCCAGTCCCGCCGCCCACGCCGCAGCCACTGCCGAGAGAATCGCCCACCGCACTGCCGCCGGCGGTTGGCCTGGCCAGTAACCTATCAGACCCGCGATTATCAGCGATCCGCAGACAACGGCTATGATACCCGCCAGGCCGAGGGTAATCTGAACCTGCATAAACCGTCGGCGCACCGCTTCCAGGCGGGTGATAATCGAATCCATCTCATCAGGCCGCGTCGATGTGTTCATAGACCATCTCCTTACCGGTCCCTATATATTCTAAACGCATTTATCGGCAAAAGGATACGAAGAAAAATGATTAAGATTTGCGGCCGCCGAATTCCGAATCTGTTGCTTCAATCTCGATGCAATCCTTGCCCCGGATTCAACTGTTGCATATTTTGCAACAGTTGCCGACGACGGAACTTGTGGAGGGATCAGTTGTCAAGGAATACTTGACTATTGCTGAAGACGGTAAGAATTACCGTCAGGAGGCAACTGTTAAGGAATACTTAATAGTTCGATCTGAAGGCGACAGACCGGGTGCCGTGGCCGCGGTGTTTGCGGCCACGCGGATGCGCGAAAGTTAACGTGGTCGCAAACGCAGCGACCACGGCACCCGCCTGTCATGGGATTACGGCTCTATGAATCAGCAGCACTTGCATGCGGAGTGAGATGAGCGATAATACCAATCATCTTGACACAACTTTCGAGGCTGGTCGCGCCGGGAGTGTCATACAAACCATCAAATGCTGGAGCGGACATGAAAGCTATCTGGTCGAGGACGGTTGTAATCGCGGTATTCGCAGCGGCGTGCAATAGTGCGGTAGGTGGTGATCGTTATGGAGACCCACTCCCGGACAATGCCATTGCGAGGCTGGGGACCATTCGGCTCAGACATCAGACCTCGCCAACCAATGGGGTCGCCTTCAGCCGCGACGGAACGATGTTGGTCATTGGCGGTTACGGCGGCGAGGTAACCGTTTGGGAACGGGCGACCGGGAAACTCATACGCCGCTTCGGCAGCGACGCCGTTGTGGACGATCGCTACGTTACCTGCACGATTTCTCCCAACGGCACGGAAGTCCTCACCCTGTCGCTGTACAAGCGGGTTCTAAACCGCTGGAACATCAAGACCGGCAAAAAGAAGGCCTATAAACTTCCGAACGTCAAGCGGGTCGATAGCGCAACTTTCTCCGCGGATGGCTCCACACTGGCGATCTACGACGGCAAAGACACCATTGTCGTATTTGCGACAGCGGCAGGAGTGAACGAAATGGCCAGGATCGGTGTCAAAGGCCATCGTACCAGGAAGATAGCCCTGTCGGCCGACGGGGCGAAACTGACCTTTCTGTCGGAAAAAAGCGTCTGCGTCTGGGACGTCTCTACCAAAACGGCGCTTGGCACTATCACGCCCGGCAAAGAACGTTACAAGGCGGTAGTGTTCACTGCCGATGGCAAACAGATCGGCGTAATAGTGGAATCCAACAAGAAGCGGGCGCTGGTGTTCTATGATTGCGCGACGTTGAAAGAAGACCGCAGAACGCCGGTCTCACGAGTAACGGACATCGATATTGCGGTGTCTCCGGACCGCAAGATACTGGCTTCCGGCTACTTCAAGTCAGTAGCACTCCGTGACTTGGAAAACCACAAAAAAGACCTGATTTGCAAGGGTGGCAGTCAGCCCCTGTTCTCGCCCGACGGCAAGACGTTGGCTGTCTTTAGCAGAATAGCGAACGTTGACTATGCCCTGCGGTTGTGGAACGTGAAAACCGGCAAGGAAAGCCCAGCCTTCGCCGCCCACGCCTGCGACGTGATTGGAATGGGCGTGTCGAAAGACGGCAAGACTGTCGTTACGCTGGATGAAGACGGTTTTATTTTCAACTGGGATGTGGCCACCCAAACTCCCTCCCAGCGAGGAAAACTTTTCATTGCCAAAGCGCTAGCCATTACGCCGGACGGGAAGTTCACAGCGGCGATTGGGCAGTCTTTTGCCCACCTGGGCAAGACCTTTGGCGCCAAGAAGTTAAAGAGAGTTGGCTTGATAGCAGGCTGGACTACCCAGGCGAAGATTTCTCCCGATGGAAAACTCCTGATCGTCGGGGGCGACAGCAGCTGCAGAACAGGAGGCCTGTGCGGGTTCAGCATTCCGGAAGGACAAGAACAGTTCCGCGTGAAGTTTAAAGAAGGCATCCGGTGCCTGGCGGTTTCTCCCGACAGCAAGACGATTGCATGCTGGGACGATCAAGACATAATGCGCCTGTTGAGTGCCAAAGACGGCTCGGTTATCAAGGAAGTCAAACAGCCGGGCAACATGCAACGGGATGCGGACATAGCCTTCTCCCCGGACGGCAAGGTCCTGGCTGTGGCCGGCGGTTCACTCGTCTGCTACGATGCCGGGACTCTCAAGCCGCTGAAGATGGAGTTCGATACAAAGGCCACTTCCGGTGGGCAGCACATTAGCGGAATTGCGTTTTCATCGGATGGGGCATTGCTTGCAGCCGGCAGCATCGACGGCAGTATTTTTCTTTACGATGCCAACACCGGCAAGACGAAGGCGCGGATTGCGGGGCATCGAGGCCGTGTTAACGTCGTAGCATTCAGCAATGAAGACAAGAAACTGTATTCCGCCAGTAGTGATTCCACCGTGCTGATCTGGGACTTGACCAGGATTTTGAAGAATTGACAAAGGCTTGCTCATAGATGCCACACGCCTGCCGGTACAAACAAAGTATCATTTTATAATGGACGGTGTAATGTCTGTTACCGTATCCTGCGGTGAGTTGAAAAGGGGAGGCTGGCAAGATGGGTTGCGATCAGGTCTATGATGTTGTCGCTGTTGTTGACGATTTATTGAGGGGGGCGGCTTCGGCTGGGGCGAGCGATGTTCATTTCGAGCCGACCGGCAAGGGGCTGGTGATTAAATACCGCCTTGACGGCTCATTGAGCGTCGTCGAGGAACTTCCCCAAACCATGGCTGATAACGTAATTTCCCGCCTGAAAGTTCTGGGCGGGCTGCTGACTTACCACAACGACATCCCACAGGAAGGCAGGATCGACCGGCGCGACGGATACGGCAAGGACGTAACCGACCAGCGTCTGGCGGTTTTCCCGACGATCCACGGCCAACGGGCGGTCGTGCGATTCTTCTACGATGAGAAGTGCCTGACAGACCTCGACGAACTTGGCTTGCCGGAGGTTATCCTCGCTTCGATAAAGCGGATCGCCGCCAGCCAGGGCCTGCTGCTGTTGACGGGTCCCGCCGGCAGCGGCAAGAGCACCACATTGGCTGCGTTGCTCCGCTACATCCTCAAGAAATACCCCGGTAAGAGCATCGTAACGCTCGAAGACCCCGTCGAGCGGCGGATCGAGGGCGTTACGCAGGTCCAGATTTCGCCCCACGGCAGGATGACCTTCCCCGTCGCGCTCCGCTCGCTGTTGAGGCAGGACCCGGAGGTCCTGATGATCGGCGAGATACGCGACGCAGAGACAGTCGGAATCGCCATCGAGGCAGCCCTTACCGGACACCTGCTCATGAGCACCATGCACAGCGGAACGCCCGCCGGAGCGCTGCTCAGGCTGCTGGAGATGGGAATCGAACCGTACCAGGTAACCTCCAGCGTCTCTGCTGTCCTGAACCAGCGACTTATCAGGAAAATCTGCGAGCATTGCGGGCGGCCCGGCGGGCCCACGGCCCCGTGGGGGTGCGAGCAGTGTTTCAACACCGGCTTTAGAGGCAGGATGCTCATTGCCGAGTTTGTCCGCCTCGACGGCGAATTGCGAAAGGCTGTCCTGGACAGGGCCGATGCCGAAACACTGGAAGAAATCCTTGGCCGAAGGGGGCACATGAATATGTTCCAGAACGGAATGAGGCTGGTTCACGAAGGGCTGACCACGCAGGCGGAATTGAACCGCGTCTGCGGCCTGGAAGAAGAGGCGGATCAATAATGGCGATATTCGAATATCAGGCGCTGACGAGCGCCGGCAGGGTAATCAAGGGAACGGTTGAGGCCGATTCGCGCATCGAAGCGAGCCTGATGCTTCAGGACATGGCTCTTACCGTCAACTCAATCGACAAGGCCCGCAAGCCCGTCCCGAAAACGCCCATCGGAAGAAGCGAGTTCCAACTGTTCAACGAACAACTGGCCTCTATCGCCAAGGCGGGTATCCCGCTGGAAAGGTCGCTGCGGGCGCTTTCGCGGGATGTCGCCTCAAAGCGCATGCGCAGGCTGATTGACTCGATCGCAGACGACCTGGAGGCCGGCGCGAGCGTCGAAGAGGCATTCGAAAAGCGCAAACAATACTTCCCGCCGCTCTACGGGCGGATTATCAAGGCCGGCGTCAGCACGGGCCGGCTCAGCCAAATGCTCACCAGCCTCAACCGGCACCTGGAGGTGGCAGGACGGACACGAAGGATCGTCTTCGAGGCGATCTGCTATCCTGCCGTCGTGCTGGCATTGGCGGCGGTTATCCTGACTGTTATGCTCGTGTTTGTGGTTCCGCAGTTCGGGCTTACTATGTACGAAGACTTCGGGACGCCGCCCCCGATGACCATGCTTCTGCTGAAGGTAGCAGAGAATGTCGGATACATATGGGTGGGCATCGGTGTAGCCGCCGTCGCCTTCGTTCTGCTGAAGGTGCTGCTGGGAATATCCGGCGAAGGACGGCGATTCAAGGAACGAGTCGTGCTGTCCCTTCCTGTGATAGGGCGGATATATCACGCCTCGATGCTGGGAAGAATGGCCGACGCCATGGCGACGCTGGTTGCGGCAGAATGCGACATGCCCGCCTGCCTGCGTCTCGGAGCCGACGCCGCCGGAAGCGAAACGATGAAGTTCCAGTGCGACGCATTGGCCGGCAGAATCGAACAGGGCGACGACATCCTCGACGCCGCAGCCGGCTGCACCATCCTGCCGCAACTGTTCCTTTATTCCGTCAAGTTGGGCCAGCAGAGAGACGACCTTCAGGACAACCTGCACAGCCTGTCCGAGATGTACACCCGCCAGGCGCAGACCAACCAGGGCAGGCTCCAGGCGCTGATGCTGCCCGTACTGCTCATATTTACCGGCGCGATTATCGCCTTCGGCGTCCTGGCGCTGTTCCTCCCGCTGCTGCGGGCAATGAGTGGAGTATCGTCAATATTATGATTCCTATTGCGATCATCCTGGTCTTCGCTGTGCTGATGTACCTGGCTGCCAGAGTACCGGTCGTGGCCATGCTGGCATCGCTTGTGGTTGCTGTTGCGGCGTTCGTTATTTCCTACAGCCAGGGCAGCGTGTTCGGCGTGTTGGCGTCGTACGTTCTGTTCCCGGCGACCTGCCTGGCTATCGTCCTGACGCGGGGCGTACCCGACACCGAAACATACGACCGGACGATTGCGAAATGGGCGCTTATTGTCATGGGATGCATCATCGCGGCGCTGGTGGGTATGCCGCTGCTGCCGATCGGCCCGTTCGGCATTATAGGCATGCTGTTTATCGGCCTGTTTGTCGGAATGATTATCTCCTACAAACTGAAATCCCGCGACGCGATTAACGTTTATGTCGTCTCGACTATCGGCGCTTGCATGAGGCAGAACCTGCCTCTGTCCCAGGCTTTGGAATCCGCCGCTGTCGGCCTGACCGGTAAACGTCCGCAAACCCTCAGAAACATCGCAATGTATCTCACGCAGGGAAACCCGCTTAGCACAGCCATTCGTCTGGGATACCGCAAGTGCCCCGGATACGTTACGGGTCTGATTACCGCGGCTGAACGCATCGACCAGACGCCCGAAGCGATTATGAGCCTCGAAGAAGATATGACCAAAAAGGCACAGGAAGGCGTGGTGTTCAAGCCGGTCCAGCCCTGGTATCCGGTAATGCTGGTTTTCTTCGCGCTTGCGATACTGACGGGTCTGACCATCTTCATCCTGCCGAAATTCAAGGACATTTTCGATCAATTCGGCGGCTCGGAACTACCGCTGGTCACCCGGACGCTTATGGAATTCCATGATAACTGTTGGCCGATGCTGCCCTTGGTGCTTTTGCTGTTCCTGGTCGCGGTTCCCGTATGGATTTATGTGAAATTCCGCCCGCGCAGGCCCGAAAACCCGCGCATGTTTTCGACTATCGGCGACTTCGTCAAATGGCATCTGCCGGTGCTTCGATGGTTCGAGCGGAATTATTCGCTGCTGCACACGGTCGAACTGCTTCGCCTTTCGCTCAATGCCGGCGCTACCATCGACGAGGCAATCGCCCATACGCTCGTTCTGGACGTCAACGGGCATTTCAGAAAGCGTCTGACCCGATGGCGGGACAAGGTCCTGCAAGGACTGGACGTTTCGGCGGCCGCTGCCGACAGCGGACTGCCGGACGCGTTGGTGTGGGCGTTCGATAAAAAACTCAACCCCGATAAGACGCC
Source organism: Planctomycetales bacterium (assembly GCA_030592655.1). GTDB lineage: Bacteria > Planctomycetota > Phycisphaerae > SM23-33 > SM23-33 > JAUWNJ01. The sequence goes on from JAUVIQ010000039.1 coordinate 11,433, forward strand.
GACGATACTTGAAACCGTCGAAAAGACCTGCCGGTCAAACTACAATTACCGCGCAAACATGCTCAAAATGATCCTCTGGCCATGTACTACGATCCTGCTCGGCGCTTTCGTGGGGTTCATAGCAGTCGGTATATTCATGCCGCTTATAGCGATAATCCGCCTCAATACCGCCGGGGTGCTGCCGTGAAAGATATTCGTTCGACAATTCGTCGTCGCCCCGCGTCCCTGCCGGGGCGCGCCGGCGGGTGGATGCTGGTGGAGGTTGTCGTATCCCTGTCCGTTCTGGGAATACTGGTAACGGTCCTTGCCGTCGCGCAGAGCACCTCTGCCGGGTTGAATAAAAATATCCTGCTCCGCCAGCGATGCCTGGCTGCCGGGCAGGCGCAACTGGATAGTATCGTTGCGACAGGCCGGCCCATCAGCGACGAAGACCTCAAGCGGCTCTGGCCCGGCGTGCGTCTCGAAGTGAGCACCGAACCGGGCAAAGGCGATTGGGTTGGGCTGAACCGGTTGAAGGTTACCGCCGAGGCGACTGCCGGAAAAAAGAATATAAGGGTTACATTGTGCAGATACGTAATCGACAAGACGAAACAATAGCAATGCGAAAAGGCACAACAATGGTGGAACTGCTGGCCGTTGTCGTCTTGATGGGTGCGTTGTCGGCCGGTATGGCGGGACTGTTCGTAACGCTCGTCGCCGATATCCCCCGCGCAAAGCGGGCGATGGACGCCAATTCGGTCGTCTCCGGTATGCTAATCGAGATGCGAAAGGACGTAGCCTCGGCGCAGTCGCTGCCGGAGGCCGGCGGGAAGGTTAAAACAGATCAAAATACACTGTTGATTCAACTGCCCGACAAGACCCTCTGTTACGAATTGAAAGACGACAGAGTAATCAAACGCAAAATCAGCCCCGACGTCAAGAGCGACATCCTGCATACCTGGACAGCGCCGAACGCGAAAATCAAATGGAGCGTCCAGCGGCAGGGCGGTCGGGGATATGCCGTCGAGGTTCGGACGCACATAGAGGTCAACTTTGCCGGCAAACGCCTGAAAAAACTGGCCAACGCGCATGTATTCTTTATGAATGAATCACAGGCTGGGAAAAAATGATAAATCGTCGCGGACAAAACGGCTTTACAATAATCATCGTGCTCTTCCTTGTCGCATTGGCGGGCGTGGCGATGGTTCTGCTGACTAAGGGGTCGAACACCTTGTTGTTTGACCTGCAAAGGGTGCAATATCACTCGACTCGTCGCAACCTCACCGCAAGCGCCCTCGCCTGGGCCGAAGTCAATGCCGATAAAATCCCGCCAGACGGAAAACAACTCATCCTCGACGGTTTGGCGTCGCCGGAGGCTGCGCTGCATGTAACCGTCGAAGGCGACAAGCCGGAAATCCGAATCCGAACCACCTGCCGGTTCGGAAGAAAACTCATCAAGAAAGACTCACGCCATCCACTTCGGCGCAAGCCGTAGGAATTGCATACAATCCAGGTCTCTGCGGTGAAATATTCGGGTCTGGTTCAATTTGGGGTAACACTTTTGATGCAAAAAATTCTCATTCATTTTTTTGTAACAGGCCCCCGCTTTGCGTAGCATGCCTTCGGCAAAGCGGGGGCCTGTTACAAAACAATATCAGGAACGACTGTTACCCAAAATAGAACGTTTTTGAACCATGCCAAACTGTTGACACGATCTTCGGCGGGAGAAGATTGCTTAATGCTCCCGAATCCATGAAAATGGTCGTCCGAAATTGTATGCCGCATTTTCGAGGACAGCACCAATGGCGAGTCAGGACAAAACGGGGAATGCCGCTCCGGGACGCCCGCGTGCGAGGGAGATGGGCGTCGCGCCCGGCGTCCTGCCGCCCGGCCCGCTCAACGCAATCACGGACGTGCAGGACGTGCGGGTAGGCCACGTTACCGTCATCGAAGGCGACGACATCCGCACGGGCGCTACCGCCATCCTGCCGCACGGGGGAAACCTCTACCAGAACAAGGTCCCTGCCGGCGTGGCCGTTGGTAACGGTTACGGAAAGATGGCCGGCAGCACGCAGATTATCGAACTCGGCGAAATCGAGACCCCCATCGTCCTGACCAACACGCTGGCCATGCCGCGTGCGGCGGACGCCATTCTGGACTGGACGCTCGAACAGAGCGGAAACGAGGATGCCAGTTCCATCAATCCCGTCGTCGGAGAGACCAATGACGGGTGTTTGAACAATACCCGACGCCGGGTATTGACGGCAGAGACGATCCGCCAATCCATCGAGACGGCAAAGACGGGACCTGTGGAAGAAGGCACAGTCGGCGCGGGAACCGGAACCAAGACCTTCGGGTTCAAAGGCGGAATCGGAACCAGTTCGCGGGTGCTGGGCGAAGGCCTGGGCGGCTGTACGGTCGGGGTGCTGGTGCAGTCGAACTTCGGCGGCATCCTGCAGATTTTGGGAGTACCCGTCGGGCGGGAGTTGGGACAATACTACCTCAAGGACACTCTGGACAAAGGCGATGCGGACGGCTCCATAATGATGGTCGTGGCGACGGACGCCCCGTTGTCCGACCGGAACCTGACCCGTCTGGCCTGGCGGGCGGTGGCCGGGATGGTCCGCACCGGCTCTTCGATGTCCAACAGTTCAGGCGACTATGTCATTGCCTTCTCCACGGCAAAGGCTGTGCGGCGGACGCCGAAACGGCGAGAGGGGCGAGCCAACCTGGTCGAATTGCCGAATGTGAAGATGTCTCCGCTGTTCCAGGCCGCGATCGAGGCGACGGAGGAGGCCATCTACAATTCGCTTTTCAAGGCCACGACCGTTACCGGAAACGACGGTAATACGGCTGAAGCGCTGCCGCTGGATCAGGTCCTGGCCTTGATGCGCACGTATGGGCGCATCAAATAATGGGCCTGTTGCTCAACCGGTTCAACCGTCCTCGCGGCACACCTGCGGAAGCCTTCTGGTTGCCAGTGGCGCGCATCCGAAACTTGGCGCGTGAGGGCGGATTTCAACGGACTTCGGGGGACTTTGGCGGACTCAAGACCCAAGCGAACGAAAACGTCCAACCGTTTGACAATACGAGAGAAACGACGTATTCTCAATTGGAGATGAGCACAAACGCCCGTAGCTCAACCGGATAGAGCAGCGGTCTTCTAAACCGCAGGTTGGAGGTTCGAGCCCTCCCGGGCGTGGTGGTTGCAATGGCGGATACAGACAGGGACATTTCGTTCGACCCAGAGGCTCACGATAGGTCAGCGGTGGATTATCCGGGGCTGGACGATGCAGCCCTGCTGGGGCAATGCGATGTGAATATCTACAAAGCATCAGGGCCGGGCGGGCAGCATCGTAATAAGGTTTCATCGGCCATTCGCCTTCTGCATTGCCCGACAGGCATTACCGCACAGGGATGCGACCATCGCAGCCAACACGCCAACAAACGCTCGGCATTGAAACGCCTGCGGATGAAGATTGCCTGCCAGGTTCGCAGGCCTGTGGCCCCGAATCAGCCGATGCCGGAAGTTGTGGCGTCGTGCCTGTTTGTGCCAAAATGCGCCCGGGCCGATGCGAAGAAGCGCCTCCAGGTCGGAAAGCGTGATAAGCGGTTCTGGTCGGTAGGGCGGTTTCTGCTGGATATACTGGACGCTGTCGGCGGGCGATTGTCCGAAGCAGCCGGAGCGATGGAGATAGGAACAAGCAATTTCGTATCGGTCATCAAGCAGGATCGGCACCTTTACGCAGCCGCCCAGGAAATCCGCAAACATCACGGGCAGGGGCCGATGAAATAACGGAAGGTGAACGAATGAATGATAAACGCGACATTGTGATAATCGGGCCTGGAAAGGTGGGTACGGCGTTGGGGATTTTGGCTGGCAGGGCGGGTTGGCGTGTGGTTGGCATAGGTGGTCGGGATGAGGGCAAGGCCCGCGCTGCAGCCGAGGCTGTCGGCGAGGGTGTTCGTTCGGGAAAACCCGAAGAGATCGCTCCATTGGGGCAACTTGTGCTGCTGACAGTTTCGGACGACGCCATCGAGCCGGTTTGTCGCAGCCTCGCTGAAGCAGGCTGCTTTGCCGACGGTGCGGTCGTTGCCCACTGCTGCGGGGCCATCGCTTCGGATGTCCTTTCGTCTGCCCGCGAGTTGTGCGGCTTGGCCATTGGGTCGATGCACCCGCTCCAGACTTTCCCTGATGTCGATACTGGCCTGGCGAAATTGCCCGGAGCGTACTGCTTCTGCGAGGGCGATGCCGCAGCGGTCGAGGTTTTGGAAGCTCTGGCCCGGGCAGTCGGGGGAAAACCCGTCAGAATGGAAGCAGCCGGTAAGTTGCTTTATCACGCATCGGCTGTGATGGCGTGCAACTACTTCACAGCCCTGATAGACGCCGCCCTCGCCACAGCGGGCAAGGCGGGCATAGGACGCGACGACGCCCTGGCTGCCCTTGAGCCGCTGGTCCGCGCGACGATGGATAACGTATTCACCAACGGCCCGGCGAAGGCCCTGACCGGCCCAATCGCCCGCGGCGACGAAAAACTCATCGCCCGACAGTTCGCCGCCGTGGCCGCCGCCGATAAAAACCTCGGACAAATCTATCAGGTTCTTGGCCGATGGACGGTTGATGTTGCACTGCGAAAGGGGACTATCGATGCAGAGAAAGCGCAGAAACTGCGAAAGATATTCGCTGCGGGATAACCGGGAGTTACTTTGATCTGGTTTTAGAATTGCATGGGCTGCGCGTAGGCCTGCCGGATGCCTGTTCATCTTTCCGCAACTTTTCCAGCATTTTCCGGAGATCGTATTGGTTGTCTTGCGGATATTAGGGACAGCCACCT
>JAUVIQ010000273.1 GCA_030592655.1 Planctomycetales bacterium
GCACCCATGAACTCCATGATCTTTTTACCGTCGGAGTGTCGTTCCTGGAGGTATTGGATCTCAGTGGCGAGCGTTTCGCTGACTGCCTGCTCTTCCTGTCCGTCCACTACAAGCCTCATTGCCTTTAGTAGAAACGGGTCTTCCACGTTGTTTAATTGCTGTTCCAGCGCCAATGCCCCGTCCCGTCGGCTTATGGCCGAGTAGTTCACCATGTCCTGGACGAGTTCCTGGTGTGTCGGAAGTTTGCAGAACAGAGTCTTTTTGACTACCGGAATGATGCTCGTTATCTGCTTCAGCGAGAAGTGGATCAGTGTCGCTGCAAGCATCCCACCGACAACAATCAGCATCGAGGGGATATGCACGAACAGTCCGATGCTGCTGCTGGTAACGATAGCGCCGACAATACATATCAGCCCCAGGATTACGCCTATGATAGTTGCGATATCCACGGTATTACCCCTTTTCCTGAACTTTCTTCAATTTCCCGCACAGTTGGGCGGCGAGTGTTTTGTCGGTTATTTCCGAAAGAAGTTTCCCAGCCGATCGTTCCGACATGTAGTAAAGTATCTTTACCGCATCGTCTTCCTGATTGTTTTTGCACATTCCGGTGATCATCTGGCTGCTGCTGGTGGAGTCCATTTTTTCGCACATGGTGGCGATACGTTTCATGTTGGACTGTTCGGTTTTGGCGATTTGTACCCGTGTGCTTCCGAGTTCGGCGATGGTTTCGCGGATACGTGTTACCGGCGAGACCAGTTGTATCCGCAGCGCTTCGAGTTCTTCCGCCTGTTTTTTGAGCACTCCTTCGGCGATGCGAACGCGTTTCTCCCGCTTTTCCAGTTCGTCGGTCTTTTTCCTGCAATCGCTTATTTTCAGGCGGACTTCCCTGATCAGTTCGGTCAGTTCCTTTTTCGTCATTGCGACCGTTACCGATTGGGCCGACATGGGTAAAGACGCCAGATCACCCGTCTGGTCCTTTGCTTTGTCGGCTGGTTGGGTTGTCGGTTGCTTTTTGGTTCCGAACATGGACGAGGCGAAGTACGCCCCGCCGAAACCCACGATCCCAATTCCTGCCAGAACGATAATTCGTAATTTACCGGTCATATCATGCTCCTTGTGCCGGACCGCAGAGCCGAAAGCGAAATCATTTTGCGGGCGAATGCGGTCTGGGCTGTTTCATCCAGTTGTTTCTGCTGTTCTTTGATAGTTTCTCTCTCGTGTCGCTGAAGCGATTCTTCCCGCAATCGTTCCAGCGTTTCGCGCGAGGATTTGGTCTTGGTGAATATCTCGATCTGGTCGGATCGTTGTTTTTTGAGGATACGGAGGTTTTCTCTCAATTTATCGAGCCTGTCTTCTTCAGCCTCCGAACACTGCATGAACACCTGTTGTTCGGGGAGGCGTTTTTCGAGGTTTTGATTGGACAGTTCCGCCAGTGCGATTCGCAGGGACGCCTGGTGGTGGAAGATTTCCCGGTGGACACCGGCGATCCGGCGTGAAAGAGCGAACAATTTCGCCCTTGCCGCCAGTTCCCGCTGGATCGTAACGTCGAGAAGGCGCTGTAATGGCCACTGAAACCGCTTCATTTGGTCGCCTCACTTTCAGCGCCTGCGCCGACCGGCTGCGCTTCAGGCAGGAGGAATTCCCACGATTGAGTTATCTCGCAAAGCCGCTGGGTCGTCTGTTCAAAACCGGATCGCTCGCCGAGTGGCTGGACCAGGAATTCATTCACCTGGTCGATAAGCGAGATTGCCTTGTCGATTCGATGGTTGCTTCCGGGCGAAAATGCGCCGATGTTTATCAGGTCTTCGGCGTTCCGATAGGTCGAATAGATTGCCTTGAATTTGCGGGCGGCTGACTGGTGTTCGTCGGCGGTAACCGCACTCATCAATCGGCTGACGCTTTGGAGAATATCGACGGCGGGGTAGTGTCCCTGTTCGGCGAGTTTTCGTGAAAGAACGATATGCCCATCCAGCAGCGAGCGTGCGGCGTCGGCTACGGGGTCGTTCATGTCGTCGCCTTCGACGAGGACCGTCAGTATGCCTGTGATGCTTCCCGTTTCGGTGCATCCGAGGCGTTCGGTCAGTTTCGGAAGGAGCGTGAAGACGCTGGGGCAGTATCCCTTGGTGGCGGGCGGTTCACCCGCTGCCAGTCCTATCTCGCGCTGGGCCTGGGCGAAACGGGTCAGCGAATCCATCATGAACAGGACGTCGTTGCCCTTATCGCGGAAATATTCAGCGATAGTAACAGCGGTGAATACGCCTTTGACCCGCTGGATGGGTGAGGCGTCGGCGGCGGCTACGATTACCACGCTCTTGGCAAGACCTTCGGGTCCGAGCGATTCTTCGAGGAATTGGCGGACCTCTCTTCCGCGTTCGCCGATGAGCGCGACGACATTGACGTCGGCTGAACTGACCTGTGCGATTTCGCCGAGCAGTATGCTTTTTCCTACACCGCTACCGGCGAAGATTCCGACTCTCTGGCCCTTTCCGCACGTCAAAAGTCCGTCAAACGACCGGATACCGAACGAGAGAGGTTCGGTAATCTTTTGCCGGCTCAGGGGAGGGACTGATACGCTGTCAAGCGGGCGCATTTCGTATCCGCC
>JAUVIQ010000219.1 GCA_030592655.1 Planctomycetales bacterium
TATTGCACGCCGCTCCAGATAGCCGCTGCCGCTGAAAAAGTGCCCGAAACGACCGTAATTCTGGGGCATTCAGGGCTGGAAGACCTTTGCGAAGACGCCATCCTGGCGTGCCTTCGCCATGAGAATATCCATCTGTGCCTCTGTTCGCAGAACGCCGAGAATATTTCCGAAATTGTCCGGCGATGTCCTGCTGAAAAGTTGCTCTTCGGTACAGATGCCGGATTCGGAGACAGCCTGATACAGCCGGCAATCGTCAAGTATCTTGACCTGGACATTTCGGACGAGACCCTGAAAAAAATCTTCCACGAGAACGCCCAGGCGTTTTTCTGATTGCGGATTGCGGATTGCGGATTCTAATAGGTCAGCGAGTGCATGGAATCCGCAATCCGCAATCCTCAATCCACAATTCTTTTATACCGTTGTTTTTCTTTTCTGTATGCTGTAGATTGCAGCGATGGAGAACATCCGTGAAGTAATCCGCGACGTCATCCAACAACGCGTCTTGCCCTGGGTCGAACGCGACGGCCTTTCCAATTTGATCCTTCCCGATCAGATCACGCCGGACGACTGCGCCAAGCCGATAAAATGCAACCGACCTTGCCGAAGGAGCCACCGCGAGAACGAACTTGCCATTGGTCTGGTCGGCGAAATGACTTATTGCATCGACAATAAGAGGTTCATCTTCACTCCCGGAAGGATACTCTTCCTTCCGGCAGGGACGCCTCACGTGGCGGATAAGAGCGGCCGACGACATACCATGGACGTTGACCTCAATAAACCGTCCTCGGTCCTCTGGCTTCACGCCCAGGCACTCAGCGTCGTAATGCAGTTCGGTCACGTCGTTGACGACGTGTACGAATTGACCCCGCAGCAGATATTTTTGGGTCGGGACTTCGACAGGCTTCTGGGGCGACTGCTTGAAGAGGTTCGTTCCCGTCCGACCAATTACACTCGCCTGGGGCGGTACATCCTTCTGGAGTTTGTGGAGCGGTGTTTGCGGGCGACCACCGACGGCGAGATGATCGGCGCTATGAAGCCCCGCTCGCTCGACAAGACCGACAAGGATCTGCCCGAAATGGTCCGAACCGCACTGGAGTTTATCTATTCCCATTGCGGGATGTCTATCGGTCTGGACGACATCGCCGAAGCCGCCGACACCAGCGCCTCGCACCTCATCAAGCGGTTCAGAAACGCTCTGGGACAGACGCCCGTCGCATACCTCCTGGAGGTGCGGATGGCCGCCGCCAGGAAACTACTCACCACAGGACTTCAGGTCTCCGAAGTAGGCAAAATAGTAGGCATCCATGACCCTGCCTATTTCTCTCGTGTCTTCCACCGAAGCGAAGGCGTCAGCCCACTCGCCTACAGCAAAAAAGCGGCCAAACAGGTCGATGGTCTTACCAGCACCGCGAAAACACGCAAAACACGCAAATCCAGAAAATCGTAAAGTCCAAGCAGAAAATAGTATTCTCCATTGACAGATTTGGGCTTCCGTGGTACAATTCGTTTAGTGAAATGGAGGTCTGGTTGGAACTGGGAGGCAAGTTAGCCGGACTTGGTTTTAGAAACGCCTCAAGAAGAGAAGGAGATGTAAGATGAGAAATGCAACAATTCTGTTAGCAGTAATGGCTGTGCTGGTCCTGGCAGGAACGGCATGGGGTGCCACGTACATCGCATGGGACGACGGCGCCACCGGCAGCGAGTGGTCCACGACGGAGGCGGGACCGAATACCAACTGGGATCCGGAAACCCTGCCCGACTATGACATCACGAGTGAGGAGGCCACAATAGCCAAGACGGGCGGGAACTATGCCGTTACGGTTACCGTTGCCGGAGCGGAAGCGTACACACTTCACATGGGAACCGACAGCACGGCTACCGGCAGTCTCGCAATCACCGGAACAGGCGATGACCTGATCCTCAATACCCGTTATACGTACATCAGAAGCGGCAGCAGCATCACACTGAACGCCGGAAAGCATAGTATTGGTCGTACGCTCGGCATTGACGCGGGCGGAACGTACAACCTGGCCGGCGGGAATGTTCATACGGGCTGGTACCTGCAAATTGTCGGCACACTGAACCAGACCGGCGGTGTGTTCTCAAACCTCGTGTATAACAATTACAATCTTACAGTTTCCGGAACGTATGAGATACACGGCGGGACCATGGAGATCGGGACTAGCTCAAGCAATAAGACTGAACTTGTAATCGCAGATGGCGGTTCCCTTAAGATCTATGGCACCAGTCCGGACGAACTGACGATACGCCGGCGGGATAGTGATGACCACGTCGGCTACAGGCAGCAGGACGGTGGTACGCTGTGGGTCGAGATTGATGCCGGTGGCGTGGATACAATAAACGTTACCGGAAAAAACAGTGCCGGCGGCGTGGCCCTGTTTGAGAGCGGAGGCATCGTCGATATGGAGATCGCCGGCGGCGTGAGCCTGGAGAATGGGGATTACTTCGACCTGCTGACAGCCGTTAGCCTTACCGACTTCGACGGCGTTGTCAGTGTTTTGCCGACACTGGCCGGTACGGACAGTGTCAACTGGACCCTCAGTTTCGAAGGCGGCACCACACTGCGGGCGACTTACGTTCCCGAACCGGCGACGTTGGCGTTGCTTGGTCTTGGCGGGATTGGAGTGCTCCTGCGACGACGCAGAAAATAGTAAAAATAAAACAGGGTCAAAAGAAGCCCGGTCCACCGGGGACTGGGCTTGGACCCTATGCTTGTGCAAGAAACACAAGCAGAGGATTGTACCTAACAGCCCGCGGTTCTTTTCTCCTTGCCGTGGGCTGTTGGGTAATAGGGCAAGGATGCGACGATGATAAAGCAAACAAAAGCATTTACGCTCGTTGAACTTTTAGTGGTAGTTGCGATTATCGCCCTTCTTGTCTCTATCCTCCTGCCGACTCTGGGACGTGCGAAGGAATTGGCCAAGCAGGTGAAGTGCACTGCCAACGTCAGCGCTATCGCCAAGGGTTGGATGTTGTACACGAAGGAAAACCGCGGCGCTCCGCCGATCCTTCCCGACATCGGCGCTATCAACGGGACGGGTGACGGTTGCGGTTGGCCTATATGCTGGAAGAACCCCCTGCAAATGGGCGACGAATGCACCGCAGCGGCGCTGGGATACGGCGCTCAGCAGAACCTCTGCCTGCTGGTAAAGAGCGGCGTGGTGGACTGGGGCGTGTTCCTGTGTCCCTCCACGGGGCACAAGAAGGCCGACCGAAACGAACCCGGAAGAAAGTGGGGTATGGGCGAGACCGACGCCGAGGGTGTTGACAGGAGTTACTGCGACTACGCCCTTCAGGCGCCGTATCGCTGGATGACTGCGAATAACAGGAACTATTGTCCCCTGAACATACACACGGACGGTGGAGTCGCCATACTCGCCGACAACGGACCGTCCTGGAGCACGTCGGATGCGATGAACGAATGGAGCCAGAACCATCCTAACGACGGGGAGAGCGTCATGTACGCGGGGGGAAACGTAAGGTTCTCCAAGGACGTCGGCGTGGGCGGTTCCGGCGGCGACCCCAGCGAAAGCAAAAACACCGCAGGATGGGGCGGTAACAACATCTACACAGGCGATGAATGGGACTGGGACAGCGGCCCTACTCTGCTTTACAATGGTCGAAATCATCCCGGTTATCGAGGTCGATCCAGCAGGGACACGGTCCTGTTCTGGTGGCCTGAAAAATCGAAATAGCGGCAAATCGAAATACAGAAACGGAAATTCTCAAAAGAATTTCAAAAGGGAGTCTTTCTATGGCGGTTGTAAGCAGCAACTCCGGTAAGCAAGGGAGCAGCGGGGGTGTCCAGCCTGTGAAACGGACAAAAGGTTCCCGGAAGGAACGCTACGCGTTTACGCTGGTGGAGTTACTGGTGGTTGTTGCGATAATCGCGCTTCTGATCTCGATACTCCTTCCAACTCTGGTCCGGGTGGAGGAAATAGCCAGGCAGACGATGTGTATGACCAATCTCAAGGGTATCTCCACGGGTTGGCTCATGTACACCAGCGCAAATAACGGCCGACCGCCGATACTCCCCGACATCGATCAGGACGTCGGCGTCTCCTGGGGCGGTGATCTACAAATGGGCGATAAATGCCTGGCCTACGGCGCCGACGGGCTGGGCACGGGCGCTCAGCAGAACCTGTGCCTGCTGGTGAAACTCGGCGCGGTGGACTGGGACTCGTTTCTCTGCCCATCGTCGGGTCGCATCAAGGCCGACCGCGGCGGCTCCGGAAGAAAGTACGGTTTTGGTGAAACCGCCGGCGGCGTAGAGACAGGATATTGCGACTACGCCATCCAGGCGCCTTATCGCACCCCCGACGGCGGGAACTGGAACCGCTGCCCCATCACCAGGGACATGGACGGTCAGGTTATAATCCTCGCCGACAGGGGTCCCATACGTTGGTACTACCTCTATGGAATCAGCGACTGGAGCCAGAACCATCCCGAGCACGGCGAGAGCATCCTGTACGTCGCAGGGAACGTAAGGTTCTCCAGGGACGAGGTGCATGACGATTCCAAGTGGGGAGACGTCAGGAACACCAGCGGGTGGGGCGGTAACTGCATCTACACCGCAGACATGTGGACCAATCCCGAGTCGGATAATCCACAGTTGGATTGGAACGGTCATAACTCTGCCGGATTCCGGGGATTGTCAACCAAGGACACCGTCCTGTTCTGGTGGCCCGAAGAATAAAAAACTCAAACTGACCGAATACGTAGCACGGGCGTCTCGCCCGTGCGAAAAAGCAGGAAAAA
>JAUVIQ010000136.1 GCA_030592655.1 Planctomycetales bacterium
GATAGGTACTTTAGAATAGTGCATCGGAAGGAGCAAAGATGTCTGAAACAATTACGAAACTGTCCGGGGCGAGGCCTTCGGTTAATGTCCTTCGTATTCTGGGTCTGTCGATTCTGGCCTTGGCCGTCACGGGCTGCAACACTCCGCCGAAGGTGGTCATCGCAGACCTGCCGAGAGATTCCGCCATTGAAACCTTCTCGGCTCCAGTGAAGATCGTTCCGGTCAGGCCTGTCAAGCCGCCTGTCAAGCCGGACAAACCGGTCGTTGTCAATGTGCCGCGTGGATGGATTCCGCCGGTCAACGAACGCCCTTGGCGGTGGATCGTGCTCCACCACAGCGCCACCGACGGCGGATCGGCTGCGATCTTCGACAAGGCACACCGAAAACGGGGATGGGACGAACTGGGATACCATTTCGTCATAACAAACGGGCGCCACGGGCCGGATGGACAGGTGCAGATCGGAAGCCGATGGCCCAAACAAAAATGGGGCGCTCACTGCGGAAAAACACCGAACAACGCCTACAATAACTACGGCATCGGTATTTGCCTGGTGGGACACTACTCAAGGAAACTGCCCTCGACCAGACAACTGGCAAGCCTGAAAAAACTGCTGCGGTTCCTGACGAAGCGATACAAAATCGCCCCTTCCGACGTAATCGGGCACCGCGACGCACCCAACACAGCCACCAAATGCCCCGGCGACGCAATGCACCGATACCTCAACAACACGCTACGACCGGAATTGGCTCGGTAGAAGATAGTACGTCTTTGTCCATAAAGAACATGCCTCGCTGAAGCGAGCACGCCGGATTACGGTTGGTGTGCTCACTTCAGCGAGGCATGTCTTTAATCTGTTGCAAAAGGTGCGAACCTATTTTAATTCCTCCAGGTCGACTTCAGTGTCGGATGGCTGCGTCGTCGGTTCGACAACGGGAAGACCCGTATCCGGCAAAGGATCCTCAGCAGCAGGTTTCGTCTCAGGTTCAGGTTCCGGCTCTGGTTCAGGTTCCGGTTTAGGTTCCGGCTCTGGTTTAGGTTCCGGTTTAGGTTCTGGTTCGGGTTCCGGCTTCGGTTCAGGTTCAGGTTTTGGTTTAGGCTTCGGTTCAGGTTCAGGCTCTGGTTTGGGTTCCGGTATTGGTAGAGGTTTGGGTTCTTCTCTTTCCGTTATCATCCAGGGCCCAATTGCGCTGTTTTGCTTGAAGCCGTAGCGCCCGCCCTGACTTTGATATTCCTTACCCAGTTTTTCAATCTGTACGACGTATTCGGCAAGGGCGGTTCGCGTTTTTGCCAATCTGAGGTTTTTGAAACCCCGCAGATCCTTGACCATATACACACCGATCTTCATTTTATGAATTGTCGAACTGATGCCCTTGGAATGGAGGAACCGCTTGATGTCCTCAGCCTCCTGCATCTTCTGTATGCCACCCTGAATAACCAGGTAACTGTAACCTTTCTTCCTGGCCGTCGGTTGGGTTGTCGGCTGGGTTGTTGGTTGGGTTGTCGGTTCAGGTTCAGGTGCCGGTATGATGATGTTTTCAGGTGTTGGTATGATGATCGGTTCTGGCTTGGGCTTCGGTTCCGGTTTGGGTTCAGGTTTAGGCTTCGGAGCAGGTTTGGGGTTGACTATGGGTTTTGGTAGAGGTTTTGGTTTTGGTGGTGCGGGTTTGATTACTACGATCCGCTCGGCCTCGATGATGTACAGTCTCATCGCCCTGTCATATTTGGACGAACCGATTACGCCGACGGTGGCTCCGACATGTTTGTCGAGTTCCACTGTTCCGGTCGTGCATTGGACGTACGCGGTGATCAAATGCGCATCGGCGTCTCTGATGATGTAACGTTTCGGTCCGGTCGCCCCACCGGTGAAAAGTTCACTGGCAGCGAGGACGCCCTCAGCCGCGTATTTTCCACTCGGTCTGATTGTCGGCGAGATTATCTTGATTCGCGCGCGTTCAGCGTCAAGTTTGGCTTGTCTGGCCTGTGAATCGCGGACGAGTTCGGCAACCTTTCGCATATCCTCTGCAAGTTCCAGTCGTCCCTGGATAAACGCGATTCGTGATTTGATGTGGGGCGCGAGCGGACTGTCGTCGGCAAGTTTGATGGCCCGATACTTCGCTATAACCGATGAAAGGTTTCTCACCTCGCGTGGTTTGGCTAGTTCGTCCCGGAGCGCCTTGTCGGCGGCCTCGAACGCCGAGAGTTCACCTTTGACAACATCCGGCTGGGTCGTCGCAACTTCGTCCGGCTGGGTCGCGGGTATCGGAGTAATTTCGCTTCCGGGCGGAAGACGTTTGACGAACTTGGCCGCGATCCACAACCTCGCCGCCGGCGGGGGGACGATGTGATGATACCCTTCCTGCTCGCCGACGATTGTTACCTTATCCCCGATATCAAGATTCGTCTGAACGACATCTATTCGGTGTCGCCAGAGATCCAGACTGCTTCCTGCGCGGACAAGCACATTATTATGGGTTACTGTTCCGACGCTTCCGGTAACGCGGACATATCTTTTTGAGATCAGGCTGTGGCATCCCTTCGGCGGGATGATTTCCAGCCAACCGACTCGCTTCCCGACGACGCGGACTCTGGCCGGTCGGGACAGTTTGATACATTGGTAATTTCCGGGCTTGCTTCGGACATATATGTTCGTTCCGATCACTTCGCCGATAACCTGTTTTTCCGCAGGCCTGGTCGTCTGGGCCGATGCGCCCGCCGCCAATACCGATAACGTAAAGACCATTATTCTGGAAAGCATGATTTGCTCCTTAATCTCGATTACAGTTAATTAAAACCGTAGCACCCGCTGTAAGGGTTGTCATTAATTCCAGATAGCGCATAAATCAACTATGCGGCTTCTTGCCTACAGGCCGGTTAAACAGATATAGTAACCATAATATGACAGGAAATAAACGATTGAATGAACAATTCCACAACTCGGACCGAAAAACCAACCTCCACGCACCGTGGCGGATCGAATATATCAACATGCTCAACGATGGGGACGAAGGATGCTTCCTCTGCCGGGCACGCGATGAAACCGACCGCGACGAAGAAAATCTCCTGCTGTGGCGGACGAAAAACTGTGTCGTGGTAATGAACCGTTTCCCGTATTCGGCTGGGCATCTGCTGATAGCGCCGTCTGGGCATATCGGCGATATGACCGACCTGGACGATCAGACCCTTCTGGAAATGATGCAACTGGCGCGCGATACGCAGAAATTATTGGCCCATTCCATCCGGGCTGAAGGTTTCAATATCGGTATCAATGCCGGGCGGTGCGCCGGCGCGGGCCTTCCGGGACACCTGCACATGCACGTCGTACCGCGATGGAACGGCGACACGAACTTCATTGCCGTCCTCGGCGACGTCCGCGTCGTATCACAATCACTGACGGAACTGCACAAACAATTGCGAGAAGCCTCGGACGAACTGAAACTACCCGGTGCCGGATGAACGACGAAAGACCCGAATCGCCGGCTCCTTATGCCCTTCGCGTCTCCGACAGCGGCGGACGGGTCCACGCTGAAGCCGAACACCCCTACCGCTCCTGCTACCAGCGCGACCGCGACCGGATCATCCACTGTTCAGCCTTCCGTCGGCTTGACTACAAGACGCAGGTTTTCGTCCCGCACGAGCAGGACCACTACCGCACTCGTCTGACGCATACGCTGGAGGTCGCCCAGGTGGCCCGGACGCTTGCGCGAGCGCTACGGGTCAATGAGGACGTAGCCGAAGCCGTCGCGCTGGCACACGACCTGGGACACTCGCCATTCGGACACGCCGGAGAAGAGGCGCTCAACGAACTGATGGCTGACGCCGGCGGGTTCGAACACAATCGCCAAAGCCTCCGCGTCGTCGATTATCTCGAACACCCGTATCCCGATTTTCGCGGGCTGAACCTTACAAACGCAGTCCGCCTGTGCCTTGCCAGGCACGAGACGCGCTACGATGCACCGCAAGTCGAAGAGTTCGCCGACATTCCGTCCGCCCCACTGGAAGGGCAACTGGTCGATCTCGCCGACGAGATTGCCTATACATCCGCTGACCTTTCCGATGCACTGGCAGCGGGCTGGATAATCGTCGAACAATTGGCTGACCTCGAACTGTGGCGTCAGGTCTGGGCGCAGTCCGAGCGGGCGATGCCCGAAGCACGCGATATTCACAAACGTATCAGCGCCTGCCGGGGCGTGATGAGCATCCTTACCGACGACGCCCTGACCGAGACGTCCCGGCGGATTGAGCGGCTCAAGCCCGTCGGTTCCGGCGCTATTCAGCAAAACCCGCAACGGTGTGCCGCCTTCAGCGACAAGATGACGAAGATGCTCGAAAAATTGCAGGAATTTCTCATGGAGAATGTCTATCTTCATACCGAGTCCCGGCAGCGTCATGCCGACGCCAGGTCGGTTATAACCGAACTTTTCCGGGCATATCAGGCCAATCCTGCCCTGATGCCGGAGCGATACGCCGGAAGGATTGGCAACGACGGGCTTCATCGTGTTATTTGCGACTACATCGCCGGTATGACCGACCGGTTCTGCCTGAATGAATATCAAAAAAGGCGAACGCAGGAGATTTCTCACGGAAATTGACATGGCAAAAGAACAGAAAAGAAAATCGTGGGCTGAACCGTTCAGGATCAAGATGGTCGAACTGCTCAAAATGACCAGTTACGAAGACCGTCAAAAGGCGATCGAGGAGGCAGGGTACAACACGTTCCTCCTGCGGGCCGACGATGTATATATCGACCTGTTGACCGATTCGGGCACCTCGGCAATGTCCGACCGCCAGTGGGCTGGGATGATGATGGGCGACGAAGCCTACGCCGGTTCGCGAAACTTCTATCACCTCCGCGACACGATAGAGCAATACTACAGTTACAAGTACACCGTCCCGACCCACCAGGGAAGAGGCGCTGAACACATCCTCTCGCAGATAATGATAAACCCCGGCGATTACGTCCCCGGAAACATGTATTTCACCACGACCCGCCTTCACCAGGAGATGGCCGGCGGGACGTTCGTCGATGTTATTATCGACCAGGCCCACGATCCGAACGACCTGTACCCGTTCAAAGGGAACGTGGACTTTGAAAAACTCGACAAACTCGTCAGCCGGGTCGGAGCCGATAAGATTCCTTACATCTGTATCGCCACGTGCGTCAACATGGCCGGCGGTCAACCGATCTCGCTGGCGAACCTCAGGCAACTCCGCCAGTGGTGCGACGAGCACAAAATCCCGATTGTTCACGATATGACCCGCGTGGCTGAAAATGCGTACTTTATCCAGCAGCGCGAAGAAGGATGCAGCGACAAATCAGTCGCGCAAATCGTCCATGAAATCTGCTCGCTGACCGACATTGCAACGATGTCAGCCAAGAAGGACCCAATGGTCAATATCGGCGGTTTCCTGGCGATGAACGACGCGGATCTGTACCAGAAGGCGTGCAATATGGTGGTGATTTACGAAGGTCTGCACACCTACGGCGGAATGGCGGGCAGGGACATGGAAGCGTTGGCTATCGGCATCACCGAATCAGTTCACGACGATCATATCCGCGCCCGCGTCGGGCAGGTCGAATACCTCGGCGATAAACTCGCCGAAGCGGGCGTTCCCATCGTCAAACCTATCGGCGGACACGCGGTATTTCTCGACGCCAAACGGTTCTTACCGCACATACCACAGGAGCAGTTCCCCGCCCAGGCATTGACGGCGGCGGTCTATGTCCAGTCGGGCGTCCGCTCGATGGAGCGCGGAGCAGTATCGGCAGGGCGAGACAAAAATACCGGCGAGAACTATATGCCGAAACTCGAACTTGTCCGCCTGACGCTGCCGCGACGCGTTTATACCCAGGCGCACATGGACGTAACGGCTGAAGGCGTGATAGACGTTTTGGAAAAAGCCGAGCAGGTCAAAGGTCTGCGAATTACCTACGAACCGGAGGTCCTGCGATTCTTCCAGGCACGCTTCGAACCGATAGAGTAACGCAAGCGATATAAAAAACGCGGCGGATCCCCTGACCCGCCGCGCAATACTGCTCGGAAAAACCTTCTATTATTTATTCGGATTTTTCTTCGTCGGACTCGTCGTCGGCGTCTTCAGCAGGCTCTTCCTCTGCCGGTTTTTTTTCTTCTTCGGCGGGGACGAATTCTTCCTCTTCAACGATTTCTTCGACGTACACGTCGTCCAGGTCTGTCGCATCAACCTTGCGTCTCAGGAGGTAGTAGATGTTCGTAGCGGCAGAGAAGAAGAAGCAGATTCCGAACGCCGCCACTACTCCGATAACGAGGTACACCCACAGCGACATCACCAGGGCGGCTCCGGTTTCGGAACCGTTCATCGCCTCGGGTTGCCAAGGCCCGTGTAAATTCGCGAATGTCGGCTTGGTCCACATTACGTCGAGTTTTCCAGCGCCGACGGCGTACTCGGGACGGTCTGCGATACCCATCCACCATCCGACCCAGAAATGCACCGCGAGCAGCGTGATAAACGCAAACAACCTGACGAACAGGTAACAGATGGTTCCGTAAATAGCGGCTACCACCCAGTAGAGACCGTATCGGAACGGACGGGCGAAGGTGTAACTGAACGATCTGCTGATGGCGTCGAAGGAGTCGGAACCTTCCACGGCGATTGTAGGCCACATCAGCGGCGCACCGCCGATAAGCCCGACTGTCAGGAACGCGATTATCGCCCCGAGTATCAACGCCAGGAAGAACAACAGGGCGACGAACCATTCGCCGAAGACCGGAATCGTTCCGATCAGCCCGCCCAGCGCCAGGAATATCCCGAGAAGAACAATTATTCCCAAAGGAAGCAGCGGTGCGGTGAAGAAACCGATGAACTTCGACAGTGAGAACGACACAGCCGTTTTGATTGAAATTTTCTCCTCACGGGCTGCATGCAGCGCGGCGATGCGACAGATCGCCCCGCCAAGCACCGACCAGATCGCAAGGGCGACGACAATATAGATAAGCGAATAAATCGGATACGTCGAGACTATCCACCACAGCCCCCACAGCATCAGCATAACCCACGCCATGACTCCATATCCTTCGGGGTCATTGTTGGAGGCGTCAAACGGGGCCCTGTTCGACACGCTCTGGGCCACTGGTGTCATTGAACCTCGCCGATTCAACAGATCGGAGAGGCCCGTGGCGAAGTTACCGCGACGGACCGAACCGATAGCGTTTGAGACGCACCGACCCTGCCAGTCCATGAAACCGGCGAATATCCCGCCGCCTTTCCACTGCTCCAGCTTTTTCGAGCCGTTGATGTACACCCCAAGTGCTCCGCGCTTCGCATCCAGACGGGCCTTCTCGGCGATTTTAGTCTTCTCCTTTCGCTCCTTTTTTGACGAGATGCCGTCTATAATTTTCTCCTCCTTGTCCCATGCGCGATCGGCGGTTTCCAAGGCCTTTTTGTATGACCGCTCCAATGCCTCATCAAGCCTTCCGACTGCTTTGCCAAAATCATCCTTGGCGAGTTTGGTTGCTGCCTCCAAGTCCGTATCGGCACTGTGCATGCGGGCCAGCGTCTCCGCTACGCCGGTAACGCGGGTCTTTTCGAGCCACTTCTCTTTGGCTTCGCCGAAAGCGGTCCGGCTCGGAGACACCCAGTATTCCCAGGTCTCACCGGACTTGACGACGGATGAATCGCTCACGCCCGACCATATCTTGTCCATCACAAGACCCAGCGCGCAGGTAAGAATAATTGCAAGCAAAGCCAGAAATATCTTGCTGGGATGAATGGCCATCTTGAAAGACTTGAGGATGTGCGAAAAACTGAATACCTCGTTCCAACTGACGCCCCTTACGACATGATGCTCGTCGGCCATGACTTGTTCCTTTCGATAGATTTCAACCCGTTCCAAATGGTGCCGCTGTTGCGAATTATATCCCGCACTATACACGGTTCAACGAATTTTTCAGCAGTAAATATAGTAATTATCGGATAATCTCGTCCGATTTCGATATTCAAAATTCAGGCTTCGGCCGAACCGGCGGCGATAACGACACGCAGACGTGTGATTTTGCGAGCGTCTGCCGCCAGGACCGTGAAGGTGGCCCCGTTGGCGTTCAACGTCTGACCCACCGGCGGAATGAAACCCAACTCGGAAAAGACGAACCCCGCCACCGTTTCGTAGTCGTCTTCCTCCGGCAGGCTCAGTCCCATCGCATCGTTGAGGTCTTCGATGTCCATCCGCCCGTCAACCTCCGCCGTCCGCTCGTCGATACGCTTAATCAGGGGCGATTCGGCATGGTCGTACTCGTCGGAAATCTCCCCGACAATCTCCTCAAGCAGGTCCTCAATCGTTACCAGCCCCGCCGTTCCACCGTACTCGTCCAGCACGACCGCCATGTGCATCTTGCGGGCCTTGAACTCCCGCAAAAGATCGTCCAGCGATTTCGTTTCCGGTACGAAAAACGGTTTCCGCATGACGGACCGCAGATCGGCCCGGTCAGGCCCGTCGATTGCCAGCAGGTCCTTGGCGTAAAGTATCCCGATGATGTTGTCGATGTCGCCGGTATAGACGGGGATTCTTGTGTGACCGGCCTCAACGACCGTCCGTCGAACCTTCTCCAGCGTGGAATCGGACGGCAAAGCGACAATGTCGGTCCGGGGCGTGATTATCTCGCCGGCTCGACGATCGCCGAACTCGATTACCGATTCTATCATCTCCATCTCTTCGGCATCGACGGC
>JAUVIQ010000209.1 GCA_030592655.1 Planctomycetales bacterium
TGAGGCGTCAAACCCATGTGCGGCATGACGGAGATGCCGGCCGTCGCCATCGCGCGGACGGTTTCGAGCAACCGGCGGTCGCATTCGATCTTGACGCAATCGGCCCTGGCTTCGACGATGTACCTGCCGGCGTTGGCGACAGCCTCGGCCGGGGAGGTGTAGGTCAGAAACGGCATGTCGGCTACGAGGAACGCCAGCGGTGCGCCCCGCCGAACCGCCGCCGTCAGCGCGACCGAGATGTCCAGAGGCACGTCGATGGTGTCCGGCAACCCCAGCACAGGACCAGCCAGTGAATCCCCGACGAGGATCACCTCGACCCCTGCTGCCTGCTGGACAGACGCCATCGTCGCGTCGTAACAGGTCAGCATCGCAAATTTCTCGCCGGTGGACTTGTGCTTGTTCAACGTCGCTATCGTGATTTTCTTTTCCAGCGCCATACGAGCATCACCTTGTTCAAGAACATCAGCGGAATATAACAATCTCTTTAATATAACCGGTAAGACCCAGCCGTTGTGGAGAAAATATAACGGGATTACGGGGATTTTAGGACTAGAGGACAAAAATAAAAGAAAATCCCCATAATCCTGTAATCCCTGTAATCCCGCTATATGGCCTGCGTATCACCGGTAACGTTTGTCTTTTTCAAATACTGTTCAATTTTTATTGTAACTAAACTTAGTCGAAAATTCTTCCGTCCGGAAGCGTGGTCCTGGTCGGCGCGCCGTCTCCACCGGCAACAGACGCCGCCGGAGCGGTTGTGGTCGGTCTGACATACGCCGGTTCAGTTCCTGCGGGAGTAACCGCAGCACCGGCGGGCCTGACGGTGACGGGCTTGTCGGGACACCAGACCTTCTGTCCGGCGCGAAGTTTCCTGGTATCAAGTCTGGGATTGGCTTTTTCTATCAATCCGTAGTGCTTTCCGTTGCCATAGACAGCCTTTGAAATATCCCAGAATCCCCTGTCGCCCTTCTTGACGATGTAGTAGCGTTTTCCTGTAAGCAGATCGACGCTGGTGGTCCCATGCCTCACCGTAGCGACGGCCGACGAGGACGGACCTGCGCGAACAGGTTTTGGCGGAACCTTAATCGTCATGCGCGGACGAAGGTCTTCGGGTGAAACCCCGGGATTGGCCTTTTGAAGATGGGAATATAATGAACCGTCGCCCCACAGGTTATGAGCGATAATCCAGTACGAATCGCCCTCCTTGATGACGTAGGTCCGCCCCCGCCCCGTGACGTCATAAGTCCTGATCGCAGGGACCGTACTCTCCGTCGCCGCCAATGCCGACCTGACGGGCACGCCGTCCCACTCGTCCGTCTTCTCTGCTGTGTGGTCGTCGGCAACTGCCGGCACGGTCGTCTCCGATGGCGGCGTATAAGGTGGACGGATGAAGGGTTCTGTCGGGGTCGGCGGTAAAGTCGTCTCCAGCGTTACGGGAGGATCCGTTATAACGCGATTTGTACCGTTCGTTTCGCCTGAAACAGTCGCATCCCCCGCGCCCGGCGTTTTATCCACCGGCTCGCCGGAGCGGAAAAATACGAACCAAGCCACACCTATACCGATGAGGATGACCGCTATTGCCATACCGACTTTGATGTCCGTTCGCATGATTGTTGCTCCTTTCCCATTTCAGGAAGGCCCCGACAACGACTGTAATTTCAGATTATATTACATGGTCGTCGGTATGGCAATAAAAATTTAATTCAAACTTATTCTTTCACGCCGACAATGCTTGACGCACCGTGAGGCGGTCTATACACTGAATAAACCAAAGCCTGGGCCTGGCGAACGTCGGTCCAACAGGGGTTGTTGTAAGCGATAAATGAATTCGTATAAATACCGGGAGCCATCAGTGGCCGGCAGTTTCAGGAAAGATTTCAGGCGGTTTTTTGTACGCGGCCTGGCGGCGGTGCTGCCGGCGGTTCTTACTGTCGCCATTCTTGTCTGGCTCTTTACGCTGATTCAGAAGTACATCGGTCAGTACATGAACAAAGCGATCCAGTGGGTCGTTGTGCAGTTTTACTGCCTCATGGAACATGCCCCGCTTACGTGGAAGGGGCCGACGGATTCCTGGCCACCGATAGAAAAAATATGGGACGATTACTATCTCGGATGGATCGGGTTCCTTTTGGCCTTTGTGGCGATTTACGTCATCGGGCGATTCGTAGCGAGTTTTATCGGGCGTGGTTTATGGGCGACGATCGAACATGCGATTGGAAGAGTGCCGGTTATCAAACGGATTTATCCGGGCGCGAAACAGGTAACCGATTTCCTGCTCACCGAGCGAAAAGCTGAATATTCCCATGTAGTGGCGGTCGAGTATCCCCGTAAAGGAATCTACTCGGTGGGCCTGATGACCGGCGATGGAATGCGGGCGGTAAGCGAAAAGACCGGTTCGGACATGCTGGCGGTATTTGTCCCCTCTTCCCCGACGCCCGTTACAGGCTATACAATAATGGTGCGGCGCGACGAGACAATCGATCTGCCGTTGAGTATCGATGAGGCTTTGCGTTTTACTGTCAGCGGCGGGGTGCTCGTTCCCCCAGCCCAGCGCTTGGCAGGAAGCATCGACAGGACCTTTGCGCCGGAAACACCGGTCGGAACCGATATAAATCAAAAGAATGAGTAATCACAGGTCTATTGGACCCCAACCCCAAAGCGGGAGAAATCAATCGTGAAAATATCCGTAGTAGCGAGGCACGTTGAACTGACGGACGCAATGAAGGACTACGCACGGGAAAAGGTGGACGGGCTGCCACATTTTTACAACGGTTTGCAATCCGTCGATATTACATTCGCCGTCGATGCCGGTGAGCACGCCGTCGAAATCGTCGCAGCCGGAAAACGCAAAAGCGTCTTCGTGGCCCACCATCGAAGCCGGGATATGTACGCCTGCATAGACCAGTGCATCCACAAGATGGAAGAGCAGTTACGACGCCACAAGGACAAGATCCGGGACCGACACGGGCCTACGCACGAACAAATTAATGAATCAGTGGCAGAAAACGAGTAATTGGTAATTCGTAACTCGTAATTGGTAACTCGTAATTGGTAACAGAGCGTCGGTTTTTTACCAATTACCAATTACGAATTACGAATCACTAAACAGGAGTAGAAGATGAAATTATCGGACATAATCGCTCCGGGCGCTGTAATTTCCGACCTTGACAGCGCCACTCGCGACGAGGCAATTGAGAGGCTGATGTCATTACTGGTCGATACCGGAGCCATTTCGGCACGAAGCGTCAAGGAGGCGACCAAGGCGGTTCTGGCCAGGGAAAAACAGGGAACTACCGGCATCGGCAAGGGTGTCGCCCTTCCTCACGCCAAGATCAAGTCGATCAAGCAGGCGGTCGGGGCAATAGGACGATCCGCCACCGGTATCGAGTTCGGTTCGCTGGACTCGAAACCCGTCTATATAGTCATTTTGCTGTTGTCCAATCCCGACAAGCCGGACGAACACCTCCAGGCTATGGAGACGATTTTCAAACACGTACAACGCGATATTTTCCGGAAGTTCCTCCGTCAGAGCGATACGCCCGAAGCAATTACCGACCTCATCGCCGAAGCGGACGAACTGGCGTAAATCGATTACAACAAAAAGCAGAAAGAGAGCGGGATTTCAGGGATTTTTCTTTTGCTGAAAGAAAAAGAAAAAAAACAGAAAGAGAGCGGGATTACAGGGATTACGGGATTACAGAGATTTTTCTTTTGTTTTTTTATCCCATAATCCTGTAATCCCTAAAATCCTGCTATCTTTCCTTTTCTTCTTCTCCCATAATCCTGTAATCCCTATAATCCTGCTATCTTTGTTTCGGTGACGATTGAGCATACAAGAGACAGAAATAACGCTGACCAATATACATGGTCTGCATGCTCGTCCGGCGACACAGTTCGTACAGCTGGCCAGCAGGTATGAAGCGAAAATAGAGGTCATAAGGAATGACCTCGTAGTAGATGGCAAGAGCGTTACGTCGATGCTGACGCTCGGGGCAGAGAGGGGAATGTCTCTGCGCATCAGGGCAGACGGACAGGATGCCGCCGAAGCCGTCAGCAAACTGGTCGAACTGATTGAAGGTAAATTCGGCGAAGAATGAAAAAGAGCAATCAGCAATCAGCGGTCAGCAATCAGCAAAAGATAAAAAAGAATGCTGAATGCTGAATGCTGAACGCTAATTAATTATGGAAATTAAGAAAGGCATTGGAGTTTCACCCGGCGTGGTGATTTGCCAGGCTGTCGTCCTGGACGCTGAGGAATATCGTATTCCTGAGCGGCATATAAGCGCCGACCGCGCAGGTGAAGAGATAGACCGCTTCGAAAGTGCCCTGGTCGGTGCGAGCGAGGAACTGGTCGAACTGCGCGACAGCACCGCAAAGAAACTTGGGAAGGAAACGGGAGCGATTTTCGATTTTCATCTGGCGCTGCTGAAAGATGAAGCCCTGCTGAAAAAAATCAGGGTCAAAATCAAACAAGAAAACGTAACGGCTGAATTCGCCGTCGCCGCCGTCCTTCGGGAATACGCCAGGGAGTTCCTCCAGATGCCGGAGTACCTGGCAGAGCGTGTCAAGGACGTCTATGACATCGAGAAGCGTATCCTCCGACGGTTAATCGGTCAAAGCAGAGAAGGACTGGGGAACCTGACCGAAGACGTTGTCGTTCTCGCCCATGACCTGACGCCCTCGCAGACGGCCGGTATGGACCGCAAGCACATCATGGGTCTGGCGATCGACGCCGGCGGTCGGACCAGCCATACCGCAATCGTCGCCCGCGCCCTCGGAATCCCCGCAGTCGTCGGGCTTAACGATATAACCGTCTCCGTAGATGCCGGCGATATAGTAATCATCGACGGTAATCGCGGAATCGTCATCGTCGAACCGGACGAAGCCACTATCCAGGAGCACCGACGGTTCCTCAGTCGCCAGATCGAGTTCACCCGCGAACTGGACCGCCTGCGCGACCTGCCCGCCATTACAATGGACGGACACGAAATAACGCTCCTGGGAAACATCGAGTTCCCTTCCGAGGCGGCGAACGTCCTGGCAAAGGGCGGACATGGAATCGGGCTGTACCGAACCGAATTCCTCTACCTCGAAAAAGAAACCGAACCCACCGAA
>JAUVIQ010000240.1 GCA_030592655.1 Planctomycetales bacterium
CAGTTCTGGATATTCCTTGGTCGGGCCGGTGTAATCGCCGGCGTCGTCGCGATGCTGTGCCTTTACGTCGCCAAGTACAGCCCGCGGATCGTGAAGAACCACTGGCGGGGTTTTGCCATCGCGACACTGATCCTGCTGGTGCTGTTGTTGACCAGAGTGGCGATCGGCGCAGGCGGGATGAACCCGTACCTGTCGGTTTTCGGGATATTCATAGCCGCTGCGATGCTCGCTGTCGCCTACGACCAGCGATTTGCCTTCGCCGTTACCGGTGCACTGGTCATATTGACTGCCCTTCAGGTTCGTTTCGGTATCGGTGGGATGTTGGCGCTCTGGTCGGTAGCGGCGGTAACCGTCTTCCAGTTGCACGAAGTGCGCACTCGCAGCAAACTCATTGAGGCTGGGGGCGTGGTGGCGGTGGTGATTTTCCTTGGCGTCTGGCTGGTTGAATCCGCATCCGACACGCCGGGACGATTTGTTCTTGTCGATGGTTGTTATGCCGCCGGCGCTGCTATCGCCGGTGGGTTCCTCGCACAGGGCATCCTTCCTCTGATTGAGCGGTTATTCTCCGTTGCGACCTCGCTGACGCTTCTGGAGTGGTGCGACGCCAACAAGCCGCTACTTAAACGCCTGGCGCTCGAGGCCCCCGGTACGTACAACCACTCGCTGGTGTTGGGTGCGATGTGCGAATCGGCCGCCGAGGCCATCGGCGCTCGCGGACTGCTGGCGAGGGTCGGCGCTTATTATCACGACGTCGGAAAAATCAACAAGCCCGATTATTTCGTGGAAAACCAGGCCGGTTCGGCGTCGAAGCACGAGAAACTCTCGCCGGCGATGAGCCTGCTGGTTATCAAAGGCCACGTCAAGGACGGCGTGGAAATGGCCAGGCAGTACGGCTTGCCGAGGGTGCTTCGGGAATTCATCGCTACTCATCACGGTACGACGCTGGTGGAGTATTTTTATCACGCTGCCGCCGAGCAGCGGGCGGACAACGGCGAAAGTGCGCCCGACGAGGTCGAGTTCCGCTACCCGGGCCCGAAGCCGAGAACGAAAGAGGCTGCCATTCTAATGCTCGCCGATGCCGCCGAATCGAGCGTCCGCGCCACGCCGGAACCTACGGCTGGGCGAATCGAAACACAGGTCCATTTCGTCGTATCCAAGCGACTTATGGACGGGCAATTCGACGATTGCGAATTGACGCTCCGCGAGGTTCACGCCATCGAGACGTCGCTGGTCAAGAGCCTCTGCGGAATGTACCACGTCCGCCTGAAATACCCGTCGCAGGAAAAACCAAAAACCAACGGCGAAGAAGAAAAATCGCCGAACGGCAAGCCGGCATCGTAGATTACTCACCATTCCATCAGCATTTTTACAGTACATACTTGAAGACCACAAATCCCCCGACCAGCAGGACTACGAATGCCAGGCTTAACCAGCCCAGGTATTTCTCGATGAAGGGCGTTACCTTTGGGCCGAACTTGCGGCATAGGCCTGCGACGAGGAAGAACCTCGCCGATCGGCTTATCGTCGCTGCCACTAGGAAAATGGCGAAATTGATCTTGAAAACACCGGCGGTGATCGTGATTACCTTGAAGGGTATCGGTGTGAAACCGGCTGTGAAAACGACCCAGAAATTCCACTTTTCGTAGGCTTTGTTGATCCCGTCGAACTTCTCCTGCGTAAAGCCGGGAATCCAGTCGAAGAAATACTGATCAACGACCGTCCACGCGCCCAGCCCGATGAAGTATCCAGCCACGCCGCCGAGCACCGATGCGATACTGCAAAGCAGTGCATACCGCAGCCATTTTTTCCGATTTCCCAGTACCAGCGGGATAAGCAGCGCGTCCGGCGGCAGGGGGAAGAAACTGCTCTCGGCGAAACTCAACACGAACAGCGCCACTGCCGCCGACGGCCTGTACGCCCACGCGATCGTCCAGTCGTACACCTTCCGATGCAGGTGCCACCACGGCACGCGCCGGTGCGTCCCCATCTTCGCGCCGCAATGGGCGCAAAACTCAACGCCCGAATCGTTGGACATTTTGCATCGGGGGCAAATTTCGCCCCCAGCCGTGTCGCCTGGCAATGTTTGATTGATGACGTTTCTCCTTGCTCGTCTTTTTGTATTGGGCATCACAAACGCCCGGTTAAGAGGTTACAATAATTTCAATGCAAAACCGAAATGAAAAAATCCTGCTGGCGATGAGCGGGGGGGTGGACAGTTCCGTAGCGGCTGTGCTGTTGTCCGAAGCCGGTTATGACGTTATAGGTCTGTTCTTCGGCCCCTGCGGCCACGGCGACGACGCTGCCGATGCGCAGCGAGTGGCCGACCGGCTCGGAATCAAACTAATCAATCTTGATGTCAGCGAGGATTTCGCACGGATAATCGACTATTTTGTGGATGAGTATTCTCGCGGGCGAACGCCAAACCCCTGTATCCGCTGCAATACTCTTATCAAATTCGCCGGCCTGATCGCCCAGGCCGATGCGATGGGTATCCACTGTATTGCTACGGGTCATCACGCCCGGATGTCCGGCGGGCTTATTTGCCGGGCCTCCGAGAAGGACCAATCCTACGCCCTTTTCGGGATTCCGCGCGAGTACCTGGGTCGAATCCTTCTGCCGATAGGTGATTTGCCCGATAAGTCCGAAGTCCGTCGCATCGCCGGGCGGCTGGGTCTGGAAGTGGCTGACAAGCCCGACAGCCAGGAGATATGCTTCGTCTCCGGTGATTATGTCGATTTGCTGCGCGGACGCAAGTGCAGTGCCCTGACGCCAGGCGATATTATCGATTCATCGGGCAACGTCCTGGGCCGGCACGAGGGCGTAGCCAATTTCACGATAGGCCAGCGTCGTGGGCTTCGCGTCGCCGCCGGCGAACCGAGGTACGTTACGCACATTGACCCCGCGACGGCCACCGTAACCATAGGCTCAAAGGACGAAGTGATGTCTCGGCGACTCTCTGCCTGCGATGCCAATTGGCATGTGGAAGGGTGGCACGGTCAAGCGGAACGAAGTGGAGCTTGGCCGTGTCGAAAGCCCGCCACGGCCAATCTTCCGCTTCGCTCCAGATTGACCGTGCCACCCACCGAGTTCGATGCGACGGTGCAGATTCGTTACAACCACGCCGGTTGTCCCGCCAGAGTTCGCATTACCGGGCCGGGGCGATTCGAGGTTGAATTCGCCGAACCGATAATGGCCATTACGCCCGGACAGGCAGCCGTCGTTTATGACGGCGACAAACTCCTCGGCGGCGGATGGATAGAGGCCGTTAAACCCGCAGGCGTAGCAGGATTGGGTAATCCTTGACGAGGATTCCCGGCAGCACCGTTTGGCTGGACTTGGGTTTCATTTTCAGCGCGTGGGCCGTGCCGTTCAGCGGGTCGTACCCCTCTGCTGCCGAATAGGCCCCATCCACTACGACGTCGCAAGGTTTGCCTTCGCACGAATCGCCGGCCCGCCCGGCGGTCCACACCGCCAGCACCGTTTCGCCCTTGCGCTTCATCGCAAAGGTTTCCAGGTTTTCCGGCAAAGGTTCAAGACTGAATTTCACATCGTCGGCGGGCTGTAAATCTTCCAGCGCTGTCGCCAGGTTGCGCATGACGTAGTAAGCGGCCTGCGGTTGGATCGGACTGATGGGGTCGGCGGTGAACGAGCGGCGCATCAGGCTCAGGTCCAGCGGATATACGGTGTTCCATGTCTCGCAGAAGAACGACTCCATACCGAGGGCAGTGTGCTTGACGGTAACTTGTGCGATGTACTTGGCCTTTTGGAGTTCGCTGGGCTCGAAGTCGCCCCACCAGGTTGGAACCGTGGTGGGTGGATAATGCGCGCCGTAACTCCACTCCGTAACCATGAACTCACCACCGAAACCCTCTACCCTGCAAAACTCCTTGAATGCCCGGACATC
>JAUVIQ010000222.1 GCA_030592655.1 Planctomycetales bacterium
ATTTCTACAGGCTCCAAGCAGGAAAATATCTGAAAACTAGACTCTTTGACAATAGAAGACTGAAAAAGACAGGGACTTGGGACCCGGCTTCGCTAAGGCTTCCGTCTCCGCTTCGCTTCGCCGAGACAAGACGCCGTGGCAAGAAGCGTCTTTGGTACGCTTATATGTTCTTTGATAAGTGAAGAAAGACCGGAATACCGGACCCCCGGTCCCGTGGGGATTACCGGAATACCGTAGAATCCGCAATCCGCAATCCGCAATCCACAATGGTACTCTGGGCCGTTTAGGCAAGATAGGCAAAGGTGAATTTTTTAAAATGGACGAAAAAATGACCCCAAAAACCGTAACTGCTTGCAGGCTAAAGAGTTACGGATTTTACTATTGGCCCGAATTGGCCCCAATTGGCCCCAATGGTTCCCAATTGGCCCCAATGGTTCCGTTTCGGCCCAAATTGGCCCGAATTGGCCCGTTTGGTTCCGTTTCGGCCCGGTTCGATTCCGGTAGATTCGTCCTTCGGACTCATCTGCCGGTTTGGGAACAGACTCGTCGGCAGGCGAACATGGATTTAACTGCGGCAGACTATTATGCTGTTGTGCAATCTTACGCCAAAGGAAAACGACAATGATTCAACTCTACTGGAAAAACGCCACCGCCGATGTCGTCGGTGATGAACATGGGATTTCGCCGAGCGAGATGGCTTCGGCGAGCGAAAAGGTCGCCGCCGCTCACAAAGCCGTCGTCGCGCAGTGGGATGCGGGCAATCTCGGCTACGCTAAACTTCCCACTCGGCGCGATTACCGCGACGAAGTTATGGAACTCGTCGGGCGCTATCGTGGAAAAGTAACCGACCTTGTGGTTCTCGGTATCGGCGGATCAGCCTTGGGCAATATCGCACTGCAAACGGCGCTGAATCCTGTTACCTATAACCTTTTGGGCGATGCGAAGCGCGGCGGGCCGAGGCTGTTCGTGCTGGACAATGCCGACCCGACACTTATCGGCGATACGTTGGCGATGCTGGGGCGTCGGCTCAAAAAGACGCTGTTCAACGTGATTTCCAAGAGCGGCGAGACGGCAGAGACAGCGGCTATGTTTATGATCGTCCGCGAGATGCTGCGTAAGCGTCTTGGCGATAAATTCGCCGACAACATCGTAGCGACAACCGACCCCGAAGGCGGCGTGCTGCACGATATTGCCGAAGCCGACGGCTATGCAACGCTGACCGTACCGGGCGACGTCGGAGGCAGGTTCAGCGTGCTTTCACCCGTCGGGCTGTTCAGTGCAGCCATGTGCGGCATCGACATCGACGCTCTGCTGGCAGGAGCAGCCCGGATGGCAGAGAGGGTAAAATCGACGCCACCGGCGAAGAATCCCGCCTGCGTCCTTGCGGCAGTCAAGTACCTCATGTACGCCCAAAAAGGCAAACCCATCCACGTAATGATGCCCTATTCCAACCGTCTTACCGGATTGGCTGACTGGTATAAGCAACTCTGGGCGGAATCGCTCGGAAAGGAAACCAGCCGCAGCGGTCAAAAGGTTTTCGTCGGTCCGACGCCGGTGTCAGCCCTGGGCGCGACCGACCAGCATAGCCAGATTCAACTCTACCGCGAAGGCCCGAACGATAAATTGATCGTCTTGCTGGAAGTCGAAAATCATCCGCGTGAGGTTCGCGTCCCGGACGTTTTCGCCGGGATCGACAAACTCGCGTACCTTCGGAAGGTCAAAATCTCGAAACTGCTCAATTCCGAGAAGCAGGCCACCGAATACGCCCTTGCCCGGTCGCATCGCCCCAGCGTTACGATTCGTTTCGACGCCATCACGCCCAAATCCGTCGGCGGATTCATCTTCCTCTACGAATTCACCACCAGCCTGGCCGGCGAATTGTTGGACATCAACGCCTACGATCAGCCTGCGGTCGAACTTGGCAAAAAGGCGACCGGCGCGCTGCTGGGGCTGGACGATTCGACCACGATGTCCGATGAAATCCGCAAATTCGCCGAAGCCGACGCGGAGTACCTGGTGTGAGTCGCAAAAAAATTCACGCCGTGAGGTCTCCGGAGCCGATTGATCTGTCGGCTCCGGAGTCCAGCACGGCGTGCCACCCCTCCCGTTGGTATCCTATATATTCTCGCCTCAATCGAAAGGCGCAAAGAACGTACACTCAGCCGAGGCTGTATTATGGTCTTTTCCGAAGAGGGTAACGACGACATATCGCCGCTCGACGGTCGTGCTGCCGTCGCTGTCGGCCCAGGTGCAATCCACCCACGCGCGGACAGTGGCAGAACCCGCCGACGCATTGGCCGGTCCGACCCACGCACCAATCGACTCCATCGGCGCCATTTTCCACTTGGCGAGTTTGATCCCGTCGCGGCTCTTCGCGTCGGACTGTTCGGACAGTTTCCGCCCGACGACGGTAACGGCCCGGTCATAGGCAGCGGTCGAAGCGGCGGAATTCAGATTGACGAATTTACCTGTGGTTTTATAGGCGACTGCCCGCTGGCGAACCAGTTCGCAACAGACCGCGCCGTCGGTGTCGGCTCCGGCGAATTGCGTAACCACGCCGTTGACTACCGTCGCGGAAACCTGCCTCGCCCACGCGCCGACAGACCAGCACGCATGCAATTTTTCGCCGGTACCCGCAACGCTGTCGGGCTTACCGTATATCTCGACCAGGTCGGCATAGTACACCTTCGACCCCTGAGCGATTTTCCAGGGTCCGGGCGACTGAAACGCCGTCGGGCTAACCACAGCCGCTGCCGCCAGCGATGCACGAGTGGCTACCTCGTCGTCGATATGCGTAACAAGTCCGCCAATCGCCCAAACGGTGTGTTTGTCGTCCCATTTCATCTCGACGTAATCGTTGCGCTGGAATGTCAGCGACGGATAACCCATCCGGCGAATCAGTTCGCCGACGGTAATCGGCTTTTCGACCCAATACCGCGACGACGCCGATTCGGTTTGGTCCGTCTGACGTTCGCCTATGTCGAGAGCGGCGAGGAATCGCTTCAATTCGTCCGAAGCCTGCTGCTGCGACGCCAGTTCAGCCGTCAGCCCGGAGTAATCATCCTGAAGTGCGATGTTGGCCTCATCGAGTTTTTGTTTCTCAGCCTGCACTACCGAGAAATCGGTTGTGATCGCCTCAGCAGCCTTTTTGGCCTGATCAATCTGCGTCTGCTGGTCGGAGGCAAGTTTTTTCGCTTCGGCAAGACTTTTAACCAGCAGTTTTCGGGCGGTATTTTCCTGATCCAGTTTTGCGTTCAACTGCGTGATGAAATCCTCGGCTGTGGCGACTTTGGCCTTTTCGGCTTCGGTTGCCTCGGCCGACGCTGCAGCCTGTTCGAACGCCGATGTCAGTTCAGACTTGGTATCGGACAGTTGCTTATTGAGTTTCTTCCGCCCGGCAACGGCCTGGTCGAGCCGGCGCTGAACCGCTTCGAGACTCCGCTCGGTCTCGTGCAATGCGCTTTGCGCGCTGCGCGGCGTAATAAGATACCCCGCTACGCCAAAGACGGCTGCAACAACCACAGCCGGTACAGCAGTTTTCAACCACGACGGTACGATCTTTTTCGTTTCGGTATCCATAGTTTCAAGTCCCCAATAGTATTCCTGAACCTGTCATTCCATTACACGATAACCATCAACACCCGCCGGTCGGCAGGCACACTGAAATACCTATCGACCCCCAACAGGGCGACCTTAAGTAACGAACAAAAATGTCATTCCCGACGCCGGCGTGGTATAATTGGTTGTCCTGGAGGCAATGTTACAGCCGCGATGTCTGAACAATATCAAACAGAGTCTGAAGCCCGGAACGAACGGGCAATACTGGTAGGCGTTATCCTGCCCGACAGCGACGCGGCCAGGGGCCAGGCCGACAGCGACGATCCGCTTGGCGAGTTGCGGTCGCTGGTGCGAACTGCCGGGGCGAAAGTTACCGGCGAGATGATCGTCCGTCGCAGCCGGATACACCCCGGACTGTACATCGGCTCAGGCAAAGCCGAGCAAATCGCCGAAGCCGCCGAGGACGCCGAAGCCAACCTGGTCGTCTTCGACGCCGACCTCTCACCTGCGCAGATTCGTGACCTGGAAAAGATAATCCAGTGCAGGGTTCTCGACCGCAGCGAGGTTATCCTGGACATTTTCGCCGCCCACGCCCGAAGCCGGGAGGCGAAACTCCAGGTGGAACTGGCGCAACTGGAGTACACCTATCCGCGTCTCCGGCACATGTGGACGCACCTGGAACGTATCGCCGGAGGAGCCACAAGCGCCGCAGCCTCGGTCGGCGGAATCGGAACGCGCGGGCCCGGCGAAAAACAACTCGAAATCGACCGCCGACTGGTTCAGAAACGCGTCTCCGAACTCAAACGCCGAATCGCTGAAATAGACAAACGCAAACAACGCACCGTCAAATCGCGGCGGGGAAATTTCCTCATCTGCCTCGTCGGATACACCAATGCCGGAAAAAGCACGCTGATGAACCTCCTGACCAATGCCGGCGTCGGCGTCGCCGATAAACTCTTCGCAACGCTGGAGACACGCACGCGACGCTGGAACCTCGGCGACGGGCAAGTCGCACTGCTGAGCGATACGGTCGGCTTCATAAGTAAACTCCCCCACCACCTGGTCGCGTCGTTCCGGGCGACGCTTGAAGAAGTCATCGGCGCTGACCTGCTGCTGCACGTCGCCGACGCATCGGCCCCAGGCGTCGAGCGG
>JAUVIQ010000014.1 GCA_030592655.1 Planctomycetales bacterium
AACCCATCCTGCTGCGATAACGGCTGTTCGGCCAATCCCAAAACAGTCCCGTGATTACAAGGTCGTTCACGTCTTCGTCGCCCTTTGCGACAACCAGCATCAGGGCATCGTTCCGGTGTCGGTGAGCCTTGGCAACGGGCAGGATCCACGAAACAATCTCTACTGGGGCGCAATGTACGGCGTTAAAACGTTCCTGGCCCGCTCGTCGCATTGGGAGAGGCTTACCGGCTTTACGAAGCCGACAGCCGATGCGATTCTTGACAGGTGCGTCTTTAGAAGCAGAGGTCCGGGCAGGGCGGTTTATGTCGTTGCAGACGCCTACGACGGCGCACGAATGAAAACTACGCTGTCGGATTTCCTCGATGCCGCAGTCGGTTTGAACGTTACCGAGGTCGTTGGTTCCAGTGGTCAGGTTCGTCTTCAGGCGGGCGGATATTCCGACATGGTCTGCTTCGTCGGGCATAACGGTCTGATGGACGTTCGCATATCGGAGTTTCCCGAAAACAGCGGCGGGACGAATCCCGCCTGCGCCGTCGTCCTGGCGTGCAGGAGCCAATCGTATTTCGCCGTCCCGCTGCGAAAGGCCAAATGCAAACCGCTGATTACCACCGCAGGAAATATGGCGCCCGAAGCCTACACGCTCGACGCGATCATTCGCAGTTGGGCCGACGGCGAGGAACCCGCCACCACAAGACAAAAGGCCGCCGACGCTTACGCGAAGTACCAGAAATGCAGCCGACGGGCAGCGATACGCCTGTTCGTAAGCGAGGGACGATGACTGTTGCTCAAACTGGTCAAATTCCATTGATAAAGGTACTGGGAAAGATGCAGTGAGGCGGAAAACCGGTTACACTTGTAGTTAGTAAGGTTGGAATTTGCAGGCCCATGCGGGTCTGTGATTATTACAAAGATGAGGAAAAGATGAACCATAAGGTCAAAAAGGTCGTCTTGCCGGTCGCGTTCGTATTCGTGATGGTCGGATTGGCCCTGCCGGCGCAGGGAAAAGACGGTAAAAAAGATAAACCGACACCTCTAAAGCAAACCAGCCCGATGATGGGGATTCTGGTCAATGTCGATGAAGAAATGGGCGAGTACATCAAGGACGCCGAAAAGATGATCGCCCGGAAAGATTACGCCGATGCGATCGAGATACTTCAGATTCTGCTGGATCGTCCCGGGCAGTGCTTTGCCCCCACGGAAGACCCCCGCTGCTTCATTACCCTGACGGCCAGGGTCAACGAGGTAATCGGACAACTGCCGCCGGAGGGGATGAAACTGTATCGTCGCCTTTATGATATCAAGGCCGGTCGGATGTTTCGCGCCGCTTCCGAGCGGTTCGATGAATCGGCCCTGCGAGACATCGCCTGCCGATACTTCCACACAAGTTTCGGTGGGAAGGCGCTGAACCTGCTCGGCGGGATCATGTTCGACCGGGGCGAGTTTTCACAGGCCGCCCGGTGCTGGCAGAGAATCCTTTCATCCCTTGGAGGCAGGGAGGAGGCGGTGCTGTTGGCGAAGATTGCCGTGGCGTATCACTTTACCGGCGATGCCGACAGATCGACTGAAGCGATGAAACTGCTGATCGGGAAGCATCCGAAGACCCGTGCAGTCATCGGCTCAAAGGAGCAAAATATCGCATCCTTTGCGCGTCGGGTTCTTGCCGGGTCGGTGCCGTTTGCCGATTCTATCCGCGCCAAAGGCTGGCCCTCGCTGGCGGGGGCGCCCGATTCAACGGCGGTGATGAGTCCGTGCAAACCGGTTATGGACCGGCGATGGACTGTCCCAGGTGGAGACATCCGAGCCAATCCCGACATCAAGGCGGCGCTGGGGTTGACGTCTGTAACGTTCCAACTGATTCCCAAATCGGCGCGCGTCAGACTGAATGCCGGTCGGATCAGGTTCACTCTCTGGACCGGAAGCGGGGCCCGGCGGTTAAGCGTACCGCCACTTATCCATCCGGTAGTTACCGGTACGACAGTCCTTTACCGCTCTGCCGAGAGCGTCTTCGCACACGACCTGACCACCGGAGAAAAACTGTGGGAAAGCAAGGATTTTTCCCTGTTTCGCCGGATACCGAAAGCAAGCACTTACCGTCCCACGCCGATGGAAGAGCGTGGTTTGTGGACGCTGACTGCCGGTGGCGGAAGGGTCTTCGCCGTTGGCGAATTTTTCCCGGCCAGAGAGTCGAGGGCGCGAGGCCGGAACCTGCAATCCAAAGACACCTCCGTTTTGGCGGCGTTGTCGGTCAACGGCGAGGGTTGTCTTCTCTGGCGAATCGGCCAGGGTGAGGGGAATACCGACGTGGTTCGCGGCGGGAAGTTCCTGGCCGCTCCGACCTTCGTCGCAGGCCGATTGTACACTTTGGTGAAATATAAAAGTGCACACTACCTCGTATGCCTGGATGCCGAAAACGGGGCAGTAGTGTGGGAATCACTGATCGGGCAAATGCCGATACACACCCTTTTCAACGCCGTTATGGTTTATATGCCCGACGAGGGCAGCGCCCCTGCCGTAGCGGGCGGGCGAGTATTCGTCGTTACCAATAAAGGCGTGATTGTCGCGTTCGATGCCGATACAGGTCGACCGACGTGGGCATATCAGTATGAAAGCAACAAAGAACTTGTGCTGAAAAGAGAGAAGACAATCGGCGCGCTCGCCATGCTGAGTTCACCTCACGCGCCCAACCCCGTCGTGGTAACAGAAGGGAGGGTGTACTGCCTTCCCGCCGACTGCGACAAACTCCTCGCCCTGCGAACCGATACGGGCCGGTTGGAATGGAGCATTGACCGAAAGAAACTTGGGAACCTGACGGCGCTGGGAAATTCCCGCCTGCTTCTGTCAGGAAAGGGGCTTCGCATAATTGACGCAGCCACCGGCAAGGAGGTCTGGACGGCCAAAAAGGTCAGCGGCGTCCACGGTCGGCCTGCGGTTACAACCGATGCCATCCTGGCGTCGGGAAAAGGGGAGATTGTTCGCGTATCGCTGAAGGATTTTTCCGTAACACGCCTGCCGGTGAAGCAGCCCGACGCGATCCTGGGTAATCTTATCTGCGTCGATGGTAAACTCATCGCCGCCAATGCAGCGGGCGTCTCGGCCTATTTCCCTGCTGTTTCTACGAGGAGTATTCAAGAGTGAACCGTAAGGACAACAAAACTGCATCACTGGCCGTTCTCGTATTCGTAATGGCCGGACCGGCACTGCTGCTGATGGTGCAAAGCAATGCCGCCGCTGCCGAGGCTTCAGGCCCACCGCATGAGAAGGAGAAGCGCAAGCCCATAGTCCTGATTAACGTCGATGAGGAGATGAGCGGATACGTCCGGCAAGCCGAAAAGTTGGTCGAGCAGAAGGATTACGCCGACGCGATTGACATCCTCCAAACCCTTTTGGATCGACCTGGACATTGCTTCGTTCCAACCGAAGACCCCGGCCGGTTCGTTTCTCTGGCGACCAGGATCAACGAGACAATCGGCCAGTTGCCGACGGAGGGCGTGGAACTGTACCGGAGAATGTATGATGCCCGCGCCGAGCGGCTTTTCAGCACCGCCGCCGAGCGGTTCGATGAATCCGCCCTGTGCGACATCATCGACCGTTACCGTCACACCAGTTACGGCAATAAGGCTTTGAACCTGCTCGGCGAGGTCCTGTTCGACCGTGGCGAGTTTTCACAGGCCGCCCGGTGCTGGCGCGAGATCATTCAGTCCACGGATTACACAGATTCTAAAGGTGAAAAATCCGCCGTTCGACTTCGCTCCCCTCGGCTTCGCTCGGGGCGGGCATGGCGAGCAATCCTGCTGGCCAAGGTTGCCGTGGCTCATCATTTCGCCGGCGAGTCGGTTCGATCGTCCGAGGTGATGAAGGTGCTGGCCCAGCGGCATTCGAAGGCCGAGACCGCTATTGGCGGCAAGACGCAGAACGTTGCGGACTTCGCGAGGCGGATGCTCGCGGCGCCTCCGCCGATTGTGGTCATTCACCGCGTCGAGGACTGGCCGTCCTTGTCCGGGTCGCCCGATTCGCTGGCAGTGATGAGTCCGGTCCGGCCCGTGCTCGGTCTGACCCCGCGATGGTCTGTCCCCGGCGGCAAACTGAAGAGCAATCCCAACATCGAGGCGGCGCTATTGGCTATTCCCGCTGCGTACGGTCGTCGTCTGGTAACGCCGGCGAACACGTCAATGAGCGGTGGGAGCGTTGTGTACCTCGCCCCGTGCGGCGTGCGGGCTACCAAGAGGCGTCAGATGGTTATGCAGACCCTGATCCACCCGATAGTCGTCGGAACGACCGTGCTATACCGCTCGTCTAACGGAATCGTCGCCTGTAACCTGCTGACTGGCAAGGAGATATGGAAAACACCTGTCTTCGACCTGTACCGCTCTGGCGGGACGTTGCGTTACCACGTGGTCTTTCCCGTCCCCACGTCGGTGGAGAACAGGGGGATGTGGACGCTGACAGCAGGAGAGTCAAAGGTCTTCGCTGTGGGCAAATTTTTCCCGTACAGTACCCTTTACCTCAACCAATGGAGGCGAGGATGGACCGACAACCGTAAGAGCGACACCTCTGTGCTGGCGGCCTTCTCGATTGACGATCAGGGCAGTCTGATCTGGGAAATCGGCGGGGGCAAAGGGCAGAGCGCCCTTCTTCGCAACGGGAAATATCCCTGTGCGCCGACCTGCGCCGCCGGAAAAGTGTACACAATGGTCGAATACGGGTCTTCCTACTACCTGGTGTGCCTGAATGCCGAAAACGGGCGGCTGGTGTGGTCGGCGAAGGTCGGACAGAGGCCCGTGCCGCCCGCGGCGCATGGTTGGTCCAGTATAGGTTACAGGCGAGAGCGGGGCAGTCCGCCGGTAGTGGCGGACGGGCGGGTTTTCGCCACCACCAACGGCGGCGTGATGGTCGCATTTGAGGCCGAGACAGGCCGGCCGACGTGGGCTTACCAGTACGACAGCACCGCCAATCGGCACTGGAAGGGTGCCAGACCAGCAGAGCCCCCTGCCTATCCGCCCAATCCCATCGTAGTTACCAAAGGCAGGATAATCTGCCTGCCCGCCGACGGCAAAGAGGTCCTGGCCCTGCGGGCCGATACCGGGAAGTTGGAGTGGAGCATCGACCGTCGAGGTCAGCGCGACCTGACGGCCGTGAACAGTTTACGATTACTGCTGTCTGGTAAAGGGATTCGCATAATCGACGCAGCCACCGGCAAGGAGGTCTGGGCGGGCGGGAAGATTACCGGCATCCACGGCCGACCTGCGGTTACGACCGATGCGATCCTGGCGTCGGGAAAAGGAGAGATTATCCGTGTATCTCTGAAGGATTTCTCCGTTACCCGCCTGCCCGTCAAGCAGCCCGACGCTATCTTGGGAAACCTCATTTGCGCCAACGGCAAACTCATCGCCGCCAATGCCGCCGGCGTGTCCGCGTACTTTGCTCCTCCATCCAAGCGGGAAAATCATAATCCGTAAAACCTCCTGTTAGATATTGCGAGGCGGCAACCTGCCGATGTCTCGTTACCGTCGCAGGATTGGGTAACTTATTCCTCCGGAGGGGAAGACGACGACGCGCTTTGGGCCTTTACCGAGCAGGTCGTCGGCGGCTGCGAATGCTTCGGCGGGGTCGGCATAAACGGTCAGTCCGGGCATTTTTTCGTCGGCATCGGCAATAGCGGGCGAAACCATTATGATGGTGTTTCGCTGGATGATCTGCAACGCCAGGCGGACGAAGAAGGCGGCATCCCCGCTGAGGGTGGGAACCAATCTGGTCAACAACGACGCCATTGCGTTCGCCCCCAACAAACGAACGACCCGACGGACAAACCTGGGACTAATCGGAAACTTCGGCGTCGGCATGTTCACTCCGCCCGGGCAGCGCGCCAGGCAGATAAGCACACCGTTATCACGCCCCGCCCAGCAGGTGTTGGCGATGGCTTTGAATGCCTGCCAGAGATCGAAATCACGAGGCCAGGCGTTGACGATAACCACGTCGGCGGGCGATTCGAGGATGATTCCGCAACCGGCTGAACAGTGCTTGGCAAGCATCCTCTGGCAGGTAATGATGTCCCCGGCGGCAACGGTTGAAAGACCGTTCTCGGCGTCAAGGACGTACTGCACACCGAAAGATTTTCCACCGGACGCATCGACGAGAGAACCGGCGGCGTCTATCAATCGTCGCATACGATTGAGACGGGCAGGCTGACCGACCTGCTGGGTGTTCCGACGGGGAACAGAGACAAGATGGAGCCGGCGAATAGTCTCCAGATGGGCGCATCCGGGGACGAACATCTTGTAACCCCCGCCGAATCCCGCCTGAAGGTGCGGACTGACCGACGTAACAACTATCCGCAGGTCAGCGCCGACGACGCCGCGATCCACAAGCAGGTCGATACAGGCCCCACCGGCACGGACCTGACCGAGATTGACGTAAGCGTCCCGATCACGCCACGGATTGCATCGCCAGGCGATATTTGCCGCCAGACCCGCCCCGATTTTCCCTGCTGCTTCGTCCGGCGTCAGAGGCGGGTGCATACCGGTGGCGAAAAATATCTCGACGTTCTCGTCGGGAATACCGGCGTGGTGAAATTCGCGGAAAACCGCCTCCAGTATAACCGGCAGCGGACTGTAGCGGGTGAGGTCTTCAACGATAATGACAACACGTGCGCCGGGTCTGGCCGAAAGGAGTTTCGCCAGCGGAGGGACCCCTTCAGGCTGGGACAAAGCGCCGGCCAGACGCTCAGGCCAGTCTTCACCGGCAGAAGAAACCGAAGGCGACGCGATCT
This sequence comes from Planctomycetales bacterium, assembly GCA_030592655.1. Lineage (GTDB taxonomy): Bacteria > Planctomycetota > Phycisphaerae > SM23-33 > SM23-33 > JAUWNJ01. Next base: position 6,767 of record JAUVIQ010000014.1, read on the forward strand.
GCTGAACCGTCCAGTCAGCCGGTAACGCCATCGTCAGCGTATCGTCGCCCCATGGTATTGAAATATCAGTCATTTTGCCGCTTCACCTGTGGTCCGGTTCGAGGGGGCAAGTAAGAATATATAACAAAAAGAAATTCACCGCAGTCCGTAGGACTCTTCGAGAGCACGCAGAGAACGCAGAGAAAAGAAACAAAAAAGTTTTTTTTATTTGTCCTCTGCGTCCTCTGCGATCTCTGCGGTTCATTTTGTTATGGTTTCTAAGTCAATCCGTCGCCTCTACCTTCCTGCCGACGATAACATGATAGACGCCCAGGGGTTCACGATGTGAAAGAAAATTTCCGAATCCTGCCTGCCTCATCAGTTCGGATAACTCGCCGGGCGAGCGGTGATTCATATTAAGCCCAAAGACACGCCGGAAAAAACGGTCCGTACCGTGGGATTTGGAAATGGAGTTGAAAACAATCGGCGCACCTTTCGGCATGACGTCAGCCGCCGCTCGCGCAATGGTAACGATCTGCTCGTCGTCAAGGTATTCGCAGATACCCATCATCTTGACGATGTGAGGCTGATCGTGGAAGTATTCATGCAGGTCGCGAACATCGGCCTGGATGAAACTGACGTGATCGCCCAAGCCTAGATCGTTCGCCAGTTTCCTGCCAAAATCAAACGAATCGGAATTGAGATCGACGAGCGTCGCGTGAGAGGCCGTTTTCGCTTTGGACATCGCCTCGGTGATAATCTGTCCGGGACCCGCGCCCAGACACAAAACATGCGTCGAATCAGACCCGTCGGCGTCGATCAGGTCGGCGATCAGGTGCGACGCCAGACGCTTGCGATTGCGAAGCGCCGTCGGGACGGTTCCGGCTTTGACCAATATTTTATCGGCGATCTGGGAACACTGACCATTGTAGGAGATTACCATGCTCCGCCATCCGCCCGGATCAGCCCAGTTCGCTTCAGCCAGTTCGCTCTTACCGAAACGAAGTACTGCTTTGGTCAGACCAGCCGGTAAATAATTCGCCAACGGATTGACCAACACGCACTTGATGGCGCGCTTGAGCGGAGAAAACGTCTCAAAGCCCACATCCGGCGGCTCGCGATTTTCAATCAGTTCGATTGTCATTGGTGATTAAGTATATCGTTCCGCAGAGACAGTTACCATCAATACTATAAAGAAGACGCGACAGTAATCCGTAACCCATTGCCGCCCAAGGGGATGCGCAATCGACACGATAGTCAACTTTCTATCTCCGCTCCCAGTGCGGCGACGATCTTATCGAAATCGTCCAGTCCGTAATAGTCGATCACGATTCGTCCTGTGTTTTTCGCCCTTCCCGGACGTATTGAAACCTTCGTTCCAACAGCCTGGGCCAGCTGCCCTTCAAGGTCCGTCAAATACGCAGGCCTGGATACTTTCGTTCGCTTTCCGTCATCGGTTAGCGGATGTCCTTTTTGGGCGGCTTTGACAAGTGCCTCAAGCTGACGTACCGAGAGTCTGTCGTCGGCGACTCTCTGGGCAAGGCGTGCCTGGATATCGGGCTTGCCTGCAAGACCCGCCAGAACCTTCGCGTGCCCGAAACTTATCTCGTCGGAAATCACCAGCGATTGAGCCGAATCACATAAGTCCAGTATTCGCAGGTAGTTAGCGACAGTCGTCCTTGCTTCGCCCATTCTTTTCGCTACTTCTTCGCTCTTCAGACCGAAGCGGTCCATCAGATCGCGGTATGCGTTTGCCCTCTCGACGGGATTAAGATCGGCCCGACGTATATTCTCAATCAATGACAGTTCGAGCATCTCCCTGTTCGATGCAGGCCTGACGATACACGGTATCTCTGCAAGCCCCGCTTGTTCCGCTGCCCGGAGTCTTCGCTCACCGGCGATGAGGCGATACGAGAAATCGCCTTCGCCATCAGGCGACCTGACGATAAGAACGGGCTGGAGCAAACCGTGAAGGCGGATACTGTCGGAGAGTTCCAGCAGCGCCTGTCTGTCGAATTTGCGCCTTGGCTGGGCGGGGTTTGGGCGGATGTCCTTGATAGGAACTACGAGGATACCACCGGCGGCGGTTTGTATCGGTCGATGTTCACCGGCCACCTCATCGACTGAAACAGGTTGATATTCCGGCGAATTCGTTTCCAAAGCGGTTGAGTTGCGAATCAGACTGGAAAGACCTCGTCCGAGACGAGGCCTGTTTGGTTGACGAGTCATTTAGGCATCCTTTCCCATTAGATAAGTCCGATAAACGCTGTTCCACGTGGAACACGACACATTGACTAACCATAGCGTATCAACCTGTTACGCCTCTGCAAGGATATTTTTGAGATTTTTATGGAGCATCTTGTACCGCGTACAAAAATAAAAACCATGCCTCGCTATGCGTAGCATGGTTTTGTTCCACGTGGAACAATGCTTTCGGGAAAATTGGTGGGGGTTAATCCTCCGCTTTGAGCGGTCTGGACATGAGATTGTATATCGCTTGCTGGGGGTTCTGACCTTCGAATATAACGGCGTGAACCGCTTGTGTTATGGGCATTTCGATACTGTGTTGACGGGCCAGTTCGAGGATGCCTGTGGTTGTGGCTACGCCTTCGACAACGCTGTCAGTCTCGCCGAGGGCCTGATCGGGAGTTTTCCCTTTACCGATGGCTTCGCCGAAGGACCGATTCCGGCCGTGCGGACTGATGCAGGTCGTTACCAGGTCGCCCAGGCCTGCAAGTCCCGAGAATGTTTCCCTTCGCCCGCCCATCGCCATACCCAAACGGGAAATTTCCACCAAACCCCTTGTCAACAAAGCAGCCTTTGCGTTGTCGCCCGCCCGCAAGCCGTCAAGGACGCCGGCAGCGATGGCAATGATGTTCTTCGTCGCTGCCGATATTTCCACACCGATAATGTCCGTGTTCGTATAGACGCGAAAATAAGCGGTTTTGAAGAGTTTTTGCACTTTAAGTGCGAGTTTTTCGTCCGTCGATGCCGATACGACGGTGGCAGGGAGTTTTTCGACAAGTTCCGTCGCTATACTGGGACCGGACAGTGCCGCTACGGATAAATTACCCCCAGGCGAACCGGTAAGAACGTCGGCAAGGATTTGCGACGGGCGAAGGAGGGTTTTCTTCTCGATACCCTTGCTGACGGAACATACGGGCATATCAGTGGGATAGTATGCCTTGAGACGCTCCCAGACCTCGCGGATGTATTGTGTAGGAACCGCCGATATTGCCATTGTTGCATCAACGAACGCTTCTGCGGGGTTGGTCGTAATCTCCATCCCCCCCGGCAGCGTCGCGCCGGGCAGAAATCGCTCGTTCCGACCAGTGCGGCGCATTTGGTCTGCATTTCGCTCAAACGCGCTCCAAAGTCTGACATTGTAACCGTTGTCGGCAAGTATTCCGGCGCAGATGGTTGCCATTGCGCCGTCCCCGATGATTGCGATCGTTTCGCTCATAAGCCCGGAGACTACCACCGGTCCGTCGGTTTGTCCAGAAACTCTTCTCACGCATAAATAATGTATGGTGTATAACATACATATTTACAGATAAGAATAAGGGACTAGGGACTTGGGATTTGGGACTAGGCAAAAACAAAAAAGCAGGGAGTAGAGATTAGGGAAACTTTGTTTTTCCGTTTTTCCCTAGTCCCAAATCCCTAGTCCCTAGTCCCTAGTCCCTTTTGTTCTACGTGTGGTAATCGGCGTTTATGGTGATGTACGCGCCGGAGAGGTCGCAGGTGTATGCGGTGAATTTTTCCCGTCCCAAACCCAGGTCGATTTCGACATCAACGGTATCGCCTTTGAGGTACTCTCGAACGGTACGGTGGCCGAATTTCACAGGCTGCCCTTTGGCATAAACCCTTGTACCGCCGATAGATACGGAAAGTTTGTTCGGGTCCACTTTTGCGGCGCTTTTCCCGACAGCCATGACGATCCTACCCCAGTTAGGGTCCCTTCCGTGAATGGCGCATTTGAACAGCGGCGAGTTGGCGACGGATTTCGCAGCGGCAGCGGCGTCTGTCTTTGTTGCGGCGGATTTGACGCGAACCCGGATCAGTTTCGTCGCGCCCTCTCCGTCGCGCACCATTGCAAGGGCCAGTTCCAGGCAGACTTCTTCCAGGGCATCTTCGAATTTGCGATGGGCCGACGTGCCGTACTGAATCTTCCCTCCAGCCAGGCCAGATGCCATTACAATGGCAGTGTCTGAGGTGGACTGGTCCGAATCGATGGTAACGGCGTTGAATGTTTCAGCCGTTGCAGCCTTGAACGTTCGATACAGCAGACTCGGCGCGATTTTCGCGTCGGTGGTAATTACGCTGATCATTGTCGCCAGCGAGGGCGCGATCATCCCGGCTCCCTTAACGATACCGGCGAGCGTTACCGTCTCGCCTCCGATGCGGGTCTGAACGACGGCGGATTTTTCCTTCGTATCGGTGGTCATAATTGCGCGGACGACGGAAGAATCATTACCTCGTCCGAGTGATTTTACGGCTGCGGCGATACCGCGGCGAATCTTCGACATAGGCAGCGGATGCCCGATAACGCCCGTCGATGCAACCAGTATTTCACCGGCTTGGGCGTCGATTAATTTGGCTGTTTGACCGGCCATGTTTTCGGCGTCGGTCAGGCCTTGTTTTCCGGTGCAAACATTTGCTACGCCGGAGTTTATGACAATCCCGCGAATTTTCCCATAACCTTTCGGAAGGATTTTCCGGCACTGGATAACCGGAGCGCCGACGACCTGGTTGGAGGTTGTAAGTATAGCGGCGGGTACGGATTTTTCCGCGACGATTACCGCAAGGTCTTCGGCCCCTGTCGTCTTTATCCCGCAATGCACCCCAGCGGCGACGAAACCGGCGGGTAATGTAATGTGTCGCACTTGCCCCATTGTTAATTCTCTACTGTTTTTTTCCAAGTCCCTAATCCCTAGTCCCAAGTCCCTGTTTTACAATCAATACAGCCCCGTCGTCTCATCCAGTCCGAACATGATATTCATATTCTGGACGGCCTGGCTTGATGCGCCTTTGAGCAGGTTGTCGAGGGCGCTGACGAGGATAACAGTATTCTTTTCGACCCGTGCGGCTACGTCGCAGAAGTTCGTCGTCGCGACGTATTTCGTAGCCGGCAGGATGTCGGCGCGAACGCGGACGAACGGAGCGTCGGCATAGGCCGCTTCTAAAACCGCGGTTAATTTTTCGGCTGATACATTTCCTGTCGGACGAGCGTAAATGGTGCAGAGCATCCCTCGGTCCATCGGGCACAGGTGCGGGACAAAGAGTATCTCGGTCTGCAAGCCCGTGATGTCGGTGAGGACCTGCTCCATTTCCGGCATGTGTCGGTGCGTGCCGACGGCGTAGGGTTCGAAGTTTTCGTTTCGGTGCGGGAAGTGCTGAGCGGCAGATGGTTTCTTTCCTGCGCCGGTGATCCCGCTGATGGCGTTAACGACGATGCCTGCCGGTTCGATAAGCCCTGCCGACAGGATCGGCGCAAGGGCTAGAACCGCGCAAGTCGGGTAACAACCGGGGTTTGCGACAAGGTCGGCGGATTTTATCGCATCGGTGTAGTATTCCGGAAGACCATAAACCGCTTCGGCGAGGCGTTCGGCGTCGGTGTGCGGGCAGTACCATTTTTCGTACTCGGCTTCATCTTTGAGGCGGTAGTCCGCCGACCAGTCGATGACGCGGACGCCGGCATCGCGCAGGGCCGGAACGTAACTCATTGCGACTTTGTGCGGTACAGCCAGCATCGCCAGGTCCGCCCGTCCGGCGATTTTCGCAATGTCGTACAACTCCTGGGACATATCGAGTGTCTTATCCAGCAGCGGGTAGAAATCGGTTATGGGCCCGACCTCGTCAGGAGGCCCGAAGATACCGATAAGTTCGGCATTGGGATGTCGGCGCAGTAATCGGATGGCCTCGAACCCAGCGTAGCCGCTGCCTCCGATCAGGGCGACGCGAATTTTCTTCGCATTATCAGACATTCTTGACTCCATAAAAGAAACCCCGTCGCTGTTTGAGCGCCGGGGCTTCGGAATACTCGAAAGTTCGGTAATTTTACCGTTTTGAGAACTGGAAGCGTTTCCGTGCACCCTTCTGCCCGTATTTTTTACGTTCTTTCATACGGGCATCCCGTGTCAGAAGCCCCTTTTCGCGCAGTGCTTCGGTAACTTCCGGGGCGGCCTTCATCAGCGCCCTTGCAAGTCCCAGCATAACGGCGTCTGCCTGTCCGGTGGGTCCGCCACCGTTGACATTTGCCCAGACATCGTACTTGCTCGCCAGTTGAGCGGTATCGAGGGGGCTTAATGCTGCCTGACGATCGCGGTCCGCCTTGAAATACTCTTCGAGAGGACGTTTATTAATGAGGATTTTACCTTCGCCGGAGCGAATCCGGACGCGGGCAACGGCTTTTTTCCGTCGTCCCGTTCCCCAGATGTACGTCTTGATCGCGTCGGCGGCCGGCGCTTCGGTGGTAACCGGTTCGGCGGGGGTTTCGACATTATCGTTGGCTGGTGCATCTTCGGTCATAAATCTGTACCTTTTTTTCATTCGCGCGAATTCGTATCCATTCGCGCCGTTGGCGTTTACAGTTCGAGTTTCTCAGGTTGCTGGGCCTGATGTGGATGTTCGGGACCGGCATAGACTTTCAGTTTCGTCAGCATCTGCTTTCCGAGTCGGGTCTTCGGGAGCATTCGCCTGACGGCTTCGAAGACGATTTTGTGCGGGTGTTTTTCTCGCATCTCTTCTGCCGAGTAGGACTTATGTCCGCCGGGGTATCCGGTGTACCAATCGTATTGTTTGGACGTCCATTTCTTTCCGGTCATGCGGATTTTTTCGGCATTGATGATTACCACGAAATCGCCTGTGTCCACGTGCGGCGTATATTCCGGACGGTGTTTGCCCATGAGGATCATTGCGACCTTCGTCGCCAGCCGGCCGAGAATCTTGTCCTCGGCATCGACCACGAGCCACTTAGCGGCGACCTCGCCGGATTTTGCCATGTATGTATTCATTTGTCTTTCCATTATCCCAGGAATCCTGCCACAGTAAAGAGCATCGTATTATGGCATCTATTTGGTCGTTGTCAAGGACTTTGCCCGGTAATTTTCAATCCCGTTTATCGGGAACCCTCCCTTCCATCAATCCCCAACATGATTGACAGAATCGGCGCATCGGGGTCTAATGCCTTGATAGACGGTTCTGGAGTAGTCAAAATGGTCTCGGACAATTTCATAAGCAACGTGGACGCTCTCGAAGGATTCCGTCGGATACCGGATAACACGATTGATTTAATCATTGCGGACCCGCCGTATTGCCTCGGCAAGGACTATGGAAACGACTCAGACAAAATGTCGCCGACGGATTATCTGAATTGGTCTGAAATCTGGCTGGAGGCGGCCATTCCCAAATTGAAAGATACCGGGTGCCTTTATATATTTCTGACTTGGCGGTATAGCCCTGAAATTTTTACTTTTCTGAAATCCCGTTTGATAATGATCAATGAGATTATCTGGGATCGTCGTGTTCCGAGCATGGGGGGAAGCACAAGGAGATTCTCGTCCGTTCACGACACCATCGGTTTCTTTGCCAAAACGCCGGAGTATTATTTTGACCTCGACGCGGTGCGAATCCCCTACGATCCCGAAACTAAGAAGGCCCGCACTCGTTCTATTTTTGTCGGGGAAAAATGGTTGGAACTGGGTTACAACCCTAAAGATGTCTGGTCGGTTTCCCGCTTACATGCTCAGCACAGGGAGAGGGAAAACCATCCCACGCAAAAGCCGCTGGAGATTGTGGAGCGTATGGTCAGAGCAAGTTGCCCGACGGACGGGGTGGTTCTGGACCCATTTGCCGGTTCCGGAACGACTGCGGAAGCCTGTATCAAAAACGACAGACAGTTCATCGTTTTTGAAATCAACCCGGATTACTGCGAAATCATCGAGCAAAGGATAAAACTTGCTTCGTCCCAGCCTTCGCTCTTTCCGGTTTCTTAGCCCCGTAAAAAGCTGATTATTTTCTATTACCGACATGAATTATGCCAATTCAACCCAACCAACCTGAATTCGACAATCTTCGTCGCCTGCTGGAGATGGCGATGGCGGAAGACCTTGCCGGCGGGGACATTACATCGGCAATCCTGCCGGCCGATATTACGTGTCGGGGGCGGTTTGTCGCGCGCGAGGGGTTGGTCTTTTGCGGCGGGGCGTTTCTGTCGCAAATCGCAGCCGATTACGATAAGGCAATTCAGACGGAGGTGTCGGTCGCTGAAGGCGAAAGCGCCGAGGCAGGGGCGGTCCTGGCGGAATGGTCCGGTCCGACGCGGGCGATACTGTCGGCTGAACGTGTCGCGTTGAATTTTCTCCAGCGACTTTCCGGAGTAGCGACGGCTACACGCGAATACGTAGATGCGGTCGCGGGAGCGTCAGCGTCTATTTATGACACGCGCAAGACGACTCCCGGCTGGCGGTTGCTCGAAAAATACGCCGTCCGCGCGGGCGGAGCACGCAATCATCGCATGGGCCTCTACGACGCTGTTATGGTTAAGGACAATCACCTGGCTGCGATGGGCGATAAAGGTCTGGCTGGCAAACTGAAGGGCCTGCGGGATTCGCTCCCACCGGGCGGGTTTATCGAGGTCGAGGTCGATACGCTTGAGCAGTTGGCTGACGCTTTGAAGATGGATATTGATGTGGTCCTGTTGGATAACATGCCGCCGGAGCAGTTGGTTCAGGCAGTGGCGATGCGAGACGAAGCGGGTCTGAAGGGGCGGATCGACTTGGAGGCTTCGGGCGGGGTAACACTGGAGAATGTTCACGCCGTCGCTCAAACCGGTGTCGAGCGGATCGCTATCGGGGCGTTGACGCATTCGGCGCGGGCAGTAGATATAGCGATGGATATTGAAACGACGTAGTAATGTCGCTGGATAAAACATGCCTCGCTTCCCTTAGGGACACTACGTGAAAGCGAGCACGCCTCACTATGGAACTGACGAATCGAATTCTGGAACTGCTTTATGACCGCGAAGGGGGATTTTTCGCGCTGGATGAACTTGCAAAGGCGTCGGGTGCGGACCATGCGAAGGTCGAAGAAGCATTAGCGGAGTTGTCGCAGCGGGGGCATCGTTTTGAGCGGTCGCCGGCTCACGGCGTCAGGCTGATGCGTCCGACGGTTATGGATGCGCATCTGATCGAGCGGGACCTTCCGGTTGAGCATATCGGGCGGCACGTTATTTGTTTCGACCAGGCCGATTCGACAAACGACGTAGCCTTCGCATCGGTACAGCAGGCAGCGGGTCGGGCGTTGGTGGTAACGGCTGAATATCAGCGTGTGGGCCGGGGTCGGCTTGGGAGAAAATGGTTCAGCCCGTCCGGTTCGGCGGTGCTGGCGAGCGTGCTTTTGCACCGTCAGGCGTGCGATTTACCTCAAGAGGCATTGACGCTGGCAGCCGGACTGTCTGTGGCAGAAGGTATCGAAAAATCGACCGGCGTAACATCAACCCTGGATTGGCCCAACGACGTCGTTATCGGCGAGGCGAAACTGGCGGGTGTCCTGGTGGAGGTTCGCGGAAAAGAGGTCGTAATCGGATTCGGGATAAATGTTTTTACCGCGCCGGCGGCAGGGCGGGTTTCCCGCCCTGCGACGTGCCTGGCGAAGGAACTCGGTGGTATTTCATCTCTGGAGCGCATAGAGATTCTTCGAGCGGTATTAGGAAGGATGGACCGGTGGGTTTCGGCTTTGCGGGACGGTCGGACCGGCGAACTTCATGATCGCTGGTGCAGCCGATGCGGTATGGTCAATCGTCGCATCCGCATACAATCATCGGGCAACCGCTTCACCGGACGGGTTATTGATGTCAGCCCGTCCGAGGGTCTTGTTCTTCTGGACGACGACGGGCAGCGTCTTCACTTTCCTGCGGCGACATCCACTATCGTTGAGTAGAATCCATGCCTCGCTGAAAGATAGGGTGTAGGTCATAGGTCGTAGGGTATAGGGAAAAACGGAAAAACAAAGTTTCCCTAATCCCAAGTCCCTCTTTTTCGGTTTCTCCCTACGCTCTATGACCTACGACCTATTTGTTATTGCCGTTGTTGAGTGATTTTTTTGCTTGTCTTCGATTTGTATTTTAGAGTGTAAATGTTGCGCGACTTGTAAGTAAAAGCAGGTCGCAGCAGCAGGACATGTTTGTCCCCGAAAAGGCAACCTGTCGGGAGTATTCCGGCGGGGCGCAAAGTTACGGGGCCTGAAGGGTCTTTTCATGCGGACCTGTCGGGTTGGCCGGGCTACCGAAGGGACTATCGCGCACCTTTTTCGCATCGGTGCTCGGTTCACCCGTGGGAAGAGTTTTCCCGCTCCCCTTCAGCCGCCGAATGTTTCCCCGAAAAGGCTGCATTTTAGTTAAGGCGCGTTACGGCGCAGTCGATACGACAGAAGGTTCTGGTGGAGTGTGGTTCTCAAGTTCAGGAAAGGAGGTAGGCGGGACAGAAAGTAGTCAGCGTGATGTTTTGGGAAGTCGTTTTATGGGATTTTTGTAACTTTAAAAGTGGAGGCGTAACGATGAGTAACAAAACAACAGGTTTTACATTGGTCGAGATTTTGATTGTCGTGATCATCCTTGGAATTTTGGCAGCGATCGTGATTCCGCAATTCACGGAAGCGTCGAACGATGCCCGTAATTCCGCTCTGAAATCGGACTTACAAACGCTCCGAAGCCAGATCGAACTTTACAAGATTCAGCACAAGGACGCGCTGCCCGGCGACGGTGCAGCCACTTTCCTCCAGGCTATGACGGGAAAGACCGACATTGACGGCGCCGTCGCTGCCGCCGGTCTCTACGGGCCTTACATGCAGAAGATACCGGTCAACCAGTTCAACAATCTGAACACGGTAAGAATCGACGGAGCCGTCCCAGGCGCCGACACCGAGGGGTGGCAATTTGATTCTACCACCGGGCAGATTCACGCGGACGACAACGACTCCACCGGTGGTGTCGCTCACTCAACCTATTAATTCACACGGAATGGTGTGTTGTTTCCGGAGTATGGTTCAGAGGCTCCAGCGGCGTGGATTCCTCGCCGCTGGACGCCTCTGCATAGTACAGGAACGATTGTAACACCCACCAGAAGCAGGTGTTACAAACTCACGGTCATTCGTCGGATACCGGGTGTTTTTTCCGGCTACTGACCACGGACTACCGGCTACTAATACGGGGTCATTATGATGTCTAATGGCGGTTTCACATTACTCGAAGCCCTGTTGGCTACTGTCGTGCTTGTGATGGTGGTTGGGGCGGTTGTCATGCCATTCACCGCCGGTGCGGCCAATACGGCCCAGAATGCCCGCTCAACTCTCGCTGTCAACCTTGCCCAGAACCTGATGGAAGAAATCCTCGCCAAATCCTTCAGCGATCCCGACGAGTCCGAAGCCGGCGAAACCGGCAGAGACAACTGGGACGACATGGACGACTATGACGGTTACTCCGAGGCTGAAGGGGAAATAGCGGGATTCGACGGTGTTGTGGTGAACGATCCGTCGGCTGTGGCGTTGACGCGCGAGGTAACGGTCGAAAGCGTCTATATAGCGGGTCAGGACCAGTCTGAAGAGCCGACATTCCTTCGCATCTGCGTTAATGTCCGCTACCACGGCGACGCACTGGTTAGTCTTTCCAGACTGGTCTATGCCAACGCCGGTAGCGGTGGTGATGACGATTGAGGAATACGTACTTGAACACGAAAACAATTAAAGCGTTCACGCTTGTCGAGCTGCTGATGGCGGTGGCCATTACGGCGATGATCGGTATGTCGGTAGTAACGGTCAGTTCAGCGCTGTCGAGCGCCCAGGCCAGTACCGACGGCATGATCGAGGCGATATCTTCTGGCAGATACGCCATGAGGAGCATCGGTGCCGAAGTGCGCAAGGCATCTCTTGTTACTGCGGCAGACGCGGACGGGATGGTTATCTGGACCGGGGATGACAACGGCGACAAACAGATTAACATTGACGAACTCGTGCTGATCCTGTCCGACGGCGACAACCAGACAGTGGAACGGCTACAGGTGGTCTTTCCCCCCTCTGCACCACCGTCGTTGAACATTACCCAGGAACTGAAGCAAATTACCGACGTTGACAAAGTCCGAAAGTTGCTGACCAGGAATAAATACTCAGACTACCTGACTCAGCGAACATTGGCTGTGGATGTATCGAATTTCGAGGTGGTTACGAACGAGTCCCCCCCGATACCGCAACTCGTGCTGATGCGCCTGACGGTGGGACAGGATGCCCAGCAGATAACACTGACGAACACAGCCCGTCTCCGCGCCGACGCAACCGATTGTGTCTCTTTTGACGATGGCATACCTGTGCTTGACTTAAGTGGCAGCATTAGCGGCGACGATGACGACGATGACGACGATGATGACGATGATGACGATGATGACGATGACGACGACGATGACAGACGACGACCGATAAGACCAATAAGGCCGATAAGACCAGTAAGACCGGTGATGTGAGAAACCGGTAAGAATGAGTGAAATAATGAGAAACCCAACCGCACAACCTGGTTTTGCGATGCTCCTGGTGCTGATTATTGTATCAGCGGGATTCGTCCTTGGTATGTCGTATTTGTCGGTGGCGTCCGTCCAGGTCCGGGTTTCGCGGAATTATCAATCTCTGTCAAGGGCTCGTTATATAGCCGAATCGGGTCTGGAGCATGCGCTCCACGTTCTGCGGTTCAGCCCGGAAGACTTTGACTCGCCGCTCGGTCCTTTTTACGTGGACGGGTCGTCGGACAGTTACACAATCGGTGCTCAGGAAGATCCCGAAACACCCGGACTTTATACGCTTACATCCACTGCTACTGCCGGATCAGTCCGTCGGACCAGTTCGGTAAAGGTCTTCAGATCCGACAGTAATAAAGTGAGCACAAAGTACGGAGTAGTTGTCGATAGTGCATGGACCTGGTTACCGAGTAGCCTGACCGTTAACGGCGACGTTCACTTCAACGGGCAGTTGTTTAACATGGCCGTTATCAACGGTAACGCCAGTGCAACTAACAGGATAACGGACATATGGAATCGTATATCAGGCTCGACCACTGAGGACGCTGAAGAGATATCGATCCCCGAGATAGAGGTCGAAGATTATATCGAATACAGCATCGGCAGCAGCAACTACGAGGCAGAGGAGTTCACGAATAAAAACTTCGAGCAGAACGACCCATTGGCCGACGGCGGAGCCATTACGCCCAGCAATGTCGGCGGAGTCGTGTACCTCAAGCCCAAAAAGGGGGATACGGTCAAACTTGGGAATAAGTTGAACTTTACCGGTACGTTAATCATCGACGGTAATGTTGAACTGGGCGGTAGGAACATCACGCTCACTGCCGTTGATGGTTTCCCCGCAATTATCGCTACAGGTGCGATCAGGGTTACCAACTCGGCCAAGAATGTAACCATTAACGGTGCGGTGGTTGCCAATCAGGGCATGATACCGTGGGGGTTAACCAGCAAATCCAGCACCACGGTCAACGGCGCGGTAATCAGCGACATGTTCGGTTATGCCAGCATGTTGAGAGGGAAACACGTCCTGAATTACGACGAAGATATTGCGAAACTCTACGATTTTTCCGGCGGATCGGGTAGCAGCACGCCCGTGGTAACTGTCCTGATCTGGAATGATTAAAAATACGTAGTATCACTACGTGATGCATAGCATCGCTACGCGAAACGAAGGAGACTTGTGATGAATGACTATAAGAAAGCGGCAGAAATTACTACAGTTCACATCGACGGTTATACGCGATTTTGCCTCTCGGCGATTGTCGTGTTGCTGACGGTTCTGATTATCGGGTTGTGGGCGAACGGTCCGGCATCGGATGTCTCCGACGCATCAGCGGCAGCCAAGGCGCCCAAGTCCAGCAGCAGTACTCTGAATCTGCTTGACGCCAGGGCGCAGCGTGTAGGTACGCTGAAGGCCGCCCAGAAAACCAACAAGCAGTTGGACAAGATCATCGCCCTTCTGAAAAGCGGCGAGATCCGCGTGTCCATCGCCGATGAAGGCAAAAAAAAGGAGGCCCCTAAAAATGTTCGGAAACTCCCCAAAAAATAGTCTTTCCCATGGTTCCCGGAAGGGACGCTGCGCGTTTACCCTGGTGGAGATAATTGTGGTACTGGTCATATTGGCCATTGCCGCAACGGTAGTCGTCCCGTATGCCACCGGTACGAGCAGTATTCAGGCCTCTTCTGCGGCAAGGTTGATAATGTCGGACCTGGAGTACGCACAGAACCAGGCCATTACGACGCAAACGCCTGTATCTGTAACATTCAGCGTCAGCGGTAATTCTTATACTGTCTCTAACGCAAGCGGGACCCTGATTCATCCGATTAGCAAACAAGCGTATGTTGTTGATTTCGACACGTTGAGCGGATTTGGGAATGTGTCGGTGTCGGAGGCGGATTTCGGCGGCGCGTCGAATGTTACGTTTGACGCACTTGGCGCGCCTGACAATAACGGGACAGTTACCGTAGTTGCCGGTCCGCACACATACACTGTAACCGTCGCACCGGTCAGTGGGCGCGTTACTGTATCCGGCGAATAGATGACTACTCTTCGAGCCTGAGCCTCAGGGCCGAAGGCCGTCGGCGTAGCAGGGGCATAAGGGTCAAGCGAGCGGCTTGACAAGGAGCAATAATGTTCGGGTTGCTTTCGAGAACGCGGTACGGACAAATAGGTCTGGATGTCGGAACCGACGGCGTAAGAATGTTGCAACTGGCGGCGGTGTGTGAACAACCCTTCGTAATTGCAGCAGCATCGCGCCGACTTCCGGAAGACGCCACAGGACCGGACACAGACCCGCAAAAGCGTCGGAACCTTATTATCGAATACGTCCGCGAGATGCTCGAAGGCGGAGCATTCCATGGTCGAAACGTCGTCAGTTGTGTACGCGCCGACGAAATAGGCGTCAAAAATATCCGCCTTCCACATATGCCCGAGGACGAACTGGCTTCAGCGGTCGTCTGGGAGTGCCAGGAACGATTTGGATTTGAGGTCGCCCCCGATCGGGTTCATTACATCAAGGCCGGTGAAGTCAGACAAGGCCTCGAGACCAGGGACGAAGTAATACTTATCGCCGTTCCCCACGATACTGTCAGCCGGCACCTTGAGATGCTTTCAGGTATGCACCTGAACCCCGCCCACATAGACGCAGAACCAACCGCGCTGTTTCGCACATATCAGCGATTTCTCCGACGGTCGGAAGACGACTCGACCGTTACGGTAATCGTTGATATTGGACTCTCGGGCACGAAAATAATTATAGCCAGGGGAAAAACCATATTGCTGATTAAGACCATTGACATCGCCGGTCGAAAATTCAACGAGGGCGTCGCTGAAGAACTGAATATGAGTTATTCCGAAGCGGCCTCGTTTCGCAGACGCATCTTCGAGAATGGGCAAACGGACCCTCGGTCCCGTGGGGAATTCGTCGCCAACGCAGGTAATGACGCAGCGCATCGCAGCGCGACAGGTCGCAACGCGACGGGTCGCACTTTGTCCTCCGACGGGGCGAAACCGAACTTCGACCCTGAGCAAAGTCGAAGGGCGAGTGAAACGGCAGGGAAACTGGAATGGTCCGTCTTTGACGCCATTCGTGAACAGATCGAGGCGCTTGCACAAGAGATTAGCCTGTGCCTGCGATATTGCTCGGTTACGTTCCGGGGGCTTCGACCGAGCACGATCACGATGACCGGAGGCGAGGCCTACGATCAGCACCTGGTCAATTCACTGAACGAATATCTCGATTGTGAGTGTGTAGTGGGGCAGCCGTTGTGGGGGATCGATCTCGGTGGTGTTGAAATGGGAAGCGACCGTCGAGGGGAATTGACGGAGTGGTCGGTAGCGACAGGTCTGGCTCTTCGCGGTCTGCAAGAGAAGGTCAAGGCCGACATTCCCGGCTCGATAAGTGCGAAATTTCCGGTCGCCAATCGCACAGGAAAAACCACTTCCGGTACCGGCGTAACACTCGTCGGTTCGGGAGTATCAGAGCAGGAAAGCGTGTAATGTTAACAACGAACCCAGATGGGACAAATGCAGATGTTTTATTGCAGTCTTCGGAGAAATCCGACGATCCGGTCGTTGTCGGAGAGAGGATTGTAAATAAACAAGGTATTCAGCGCCAGGGGTTCCAAGTGGAGTTTTTACCGGAGCATATCCGGTACCAGCGCCGCCGCCGCCGCCGGCTCATTCGCCAGGGGTATCTCCTGGTTATATGCATCGCGGTTATGGTCATACTGACCTGCGTTCGCCAGGGTCGGATCGCACAAGCGAGGGCAAATCTGGTGGAGCTTGAAAAAAGCGGGGAAAACCTCCACCAACAGGTCTCAATGATAGCGTCGCTGGAAGATCAGGTCGCCAACCTCCTGATTAAGAAACAGATTGACGAGGAGATTGGAGGACGGACCGACTGCACCGTCATCCTTGCCGAGTTATGCCGGATAACGCCGTCGAATATAGTCATAATCTCGCTGGATTTACAGACAGTCGATCTTTCGGCCGAAGCGTCCGGAGCGGGCGGACCGTCTCGGCGTACTGTGAGAAACCATCGCGGCATGCGTCCGACCGTTGTACGCAAAAGAAAGCCCAAAGTCGCCGTCGTACCTGTTCGACGAGCACGCCTGGTCGTTACAGGTCTGGCGATGAGCGATGTGGACGTGGCCAATTTCATCGGTCAACTTTCCGCCGGAAGACTCTTTGAAAACGTGAACATGGGTTATACCAAAACTGTTACCTTTCGTCGGCGTTCAGCCAGGGAATTCCAGGTAAGTTGCTACCTGAGAAGGTAATCCGACGAAGAAAGATTTTTAAAGGGAGAAAATTATCATCGTGCTGCTTTCACGAGACAACCTGATCGTCCTGGGAATTCTGACGGTGATTACGATTACTTATTTCGCGGTGGTTTATCGCATCCAATCAGCCGCTGCCGATGAGGTTTCCTCGCAGAGAGTCGAGGTCGAACGCCGACTCCAGATCGACTCCGAGCAGGCTTCCCGCGTCCCTCCGATGCTGCGTCAAATCGAAAAGATGAAGCGTCACTATAACGACAAAGACTGGGGGCAGCGATTACCGGAACGTCGGGAACTGGCAGGATTTCTCCACGAAATCGCTTCGGGACTATCGCAGGAAAAACTTACAAACCAGTTCATCCAGCCGGGGAATCCGTCGCAAAGCCCGTTGTATAACTGCCTCCCGATAACACTGAGATTCGAGGGAGATTTTCTGTCGCTGACGAGGTTCCTGAAGCGAGTCGATGGGATGACACGACTGGTGCGGATCGAACGCTTGGAAATCGAACCGGGCGAAGACACGCATGCGCAAATCCTCCAAATCGAAATGGGCATGAATATCTATTTTACGGAACAGCGAACGAGGTCCGAACAATGAACGGCGCAAAAACAAAATTCTACGGTTTGATAAGCCGATTCAAAACCGAAATTCAGCAGGACAAAAAGAGGACGACCATGCTGGTGGTCCTGCTGGTAGTAGCAGGTATCATTATCGGAAGGGTTGTTGTCGGTTATGGTCCGCCAGACAAAACCGGCGGCGCCGACAGCACCGCATCCCCACGGGACCGAGGGTCCAACGACGATGGTCAAAATACGGGTGAAAATACCAAGACCGCCCTGACACCAAAAAGTACCCGGAATTCCTGTCGCGTTGCGAACCGACGGATTGATACGGCCTCAATGGACCGGAATATAACCAGAGACCTCTTTTGGCCTGATACCAGATGCTTCCCGCCCTCCGAGCAGACCGATACGAACAACGGTGCGTCTCAGCCCGAAAAACCGGATCATGCTCAAAAACTGGCAGAAGCCGAACAACGGGAGCAACTCAAGCGGGCAGAACACATCAAGTCAATCCGCGCCAAGGCAAACCAGTTGTGCCTGACAACCACCATGCTTGGTCGGTCGCCAACGGCATTGATAAACGGACAGGTCCTTCGGACAGGAGACCTGATAAACGGATTTCGTCTCAAGTCCATTTCCTCCAATTGCTGCGTCGTCGTCATGGAGGACGTGGAAGTGAAGTTGAAAATGCCGGAGTGATTCGATTTTCAATTTCCAATTTTCAATTTCCAATTGAAAAAAAACAGGAAACAGGAAACAGGAAATTACTTTTAGCGCCGACGGAGGCGCAATGCGTAGCATCGCGTAGCGATACTACGTATCACTACGTGAAAAAATCAATAGAACAGGCAATGCTACAGAAGCGGATTCGTCCCATCGTATGGAACGGGTCAGCCTGATTAAAGGAGCAGAGTGATGAAAAGGATTGCAGAATTACCCACAACGTCGGTATTGGCAGGCATCGTAACAGGCGCATTCCCGCACCGAAAGGTCGGACGGGTTATCGCGCCGGCAGTTTTGATGATACTGCTGGCGGTCGGTTTCGCCGTTGCCCAACAAGCCACACCGGACTGCACAACTCCCGCTACCGGTACTAAAGTGGCGTTCGGTACCGAAGGAGGTGTTGAGGAACTCCACGTTCGCGGCGTGGACCTGCGCCAGGTCCTCCAGATGCTCAGCACCCAGAACAAGATCAACATTATTACCACCAAAGAAGTCAGCGGTACGGTAACGGTTGATCTGTACGACGTAACGTTCACAGAGGCCCTGGAGGCGGTGCTGCAATCGGCAGGGCTTGTGTACGTCCGCAAAGGAAACTTTGTCTATGTGTACACGCCTAAACAACTGGCGGAAATCCGCGACGCGGGCCGCAAATTAGCGGTGAAGGTCTTCAAACTCAATTACATCACCGCCGATGACGCCAAGATTCTCATCTCGCCGGCAATGAGTGAAAACGGCTTGATTTCAACAACGCCCGCTGCGGCTACCGGCATACCGTCTGCCGGCGACACCGCCGGGGGAAACGCGCTGGCGAACGAAGACGTTCTGGTGGTGAAGGATTATCCCGAAAACATCAAAAAAATCACCGACATTCTCCGCCGGCTTGATGTCCGCCCGCAGCAGGTACTCATTGAGGCGACCATTCTTCGAGCGTCGCTGAACGAAAATAACGCCCTGGGAATCGATTTCAACACCCTTGCCGGTATTGACTTCCGTACGATGGGATACGCCAGTACCGACCTGACGGACCTGACGCCGGGGGCGGTACCGGTTCGTGAACTGGACCGCGCTAACGCCAACTTCCGAACCGATTTCGCTGCATCAGTCCCTCCGGGCGGAATTTCCATCGGGTTTGTCTATAACCAGTTCCGCGTCCTGCTCCGTGCACTCGAAAGCATCACGGACGTCGTCGTGCTGTCAAATCCGAAACTGCTGGTAATGAACAAGCAGCGAGGCGAGGTCATGGTCGGAAACAAGGACGGATACCTGACTACAACCGTTACGGAAACCACTGCCACGCAGACAGTTGAGTTCCTCGAAACGGGTACTCAATTAATCGTCAGACCTTACATTGCAAGCGATGGTTACGTTCGCCTTGAAATCCACCCCAAGGACTCCACCGGTGGACTCACTGCCGATCGGTTACCATTCGAGCAGACCACCGAGTGTACTTCCAATGTCCTTGTCAAAGACGGGCACACGATTGTCATCGGCGGGCTGTTCCGCGAACGCACCACCAGCGGACGGTCGCAGGTACCGGGGCTGGGGAATATCCCCATCGCCGGCACGCTGTTCCGATCACGCAGCGACGAAACAATCCGTGAAGAGGTGATTATCCTCATCACACCACACATCATCAAGCACCCCGTCGATGAGGCTGTTTCCGAACAGTACAAAGACGAGATAGACCGCATACGCCTGGGACTTCGACGGGAAATGATGTGGTTCGGACGAAGCCGACTTGCGCAGACACAAATGCGATGGGCAAGGCATCACAT
>JAUVIQ010000189.1 GCA_030592655.1 Planctomycetales bacterium
GATGTCGCCGCAGGAGTGAAGGTGGGTATAGACGCCGTGAGCGCGTGCCCAGTCGCATGCTCGCTTTTGCGCCGGCTTGAGCAATTGGCGGTACGTATCGAGTGAGAAGAACTGCTTATGCGTGTATCCCATATCGTCGGGCCAGAAAACGGCGTCGAATGTGTATCCCGCGTCCCAGACCATATCCGCCAGGGCCAGTGACACGTCCAGGTAATGATCGAACATTTCCTTACACCATTCGGGTTTTTCCGCCAGCGCGAACAGCAGCCGCTCCGTCCCGACGGCCCGGGCGTGAGTTACATCGAAGCCGAACCAAAAGTCGGATTCGATCCAGTAACCTTTTTCCCGCCATTTCTTGTAATTGGCCTCCAGGTAATCCCAGTTGATACGGTCCCGGGTGGGCGTCATGCGATCTTTGGCTTCTCGCCACTTGTCCGGGTCTGTGATGGTAAAGTCCAGGAACTCCGGCGTGGATTCGGTGTGCTTGAAATTCCTCTGCGTTACGCCCCACCTGTCGGTGGCAATTATGTACTCGTCGGTTTCCTCGATGACTTTCTCTTCGTAGCGCGGGCTGTTGTCCATTGCAATGCCGGCTGTGTGGTCAACGCCGAAGTATTCCACCCAGTTGGCGTCCTGGGGCATTCCCTCGCGTTGCCAGCGTTCGATTGTGCTGTCCCAGGGTACGTCGATAATCGGTACGCGGTCTGCCTCGCGGTGCTCGAACATCCTCTTGAAACGTTCGTGTGATGTCATCTCTGCCATTGATGCGACTCCTTAAAACGAGCCATAAAAGACATGAAAAGCACAGAGAATGAAAGAAAAAAAGGTTTTCTCCCTGGTGATTGCGGAAATTCGTCCCGGCCTCACACCTTATTATCCATCGAAAAAAACATTTCACCTTTATTGGCCTAGTCGGCTTGATAAATCGTATCTTTCCTTTGGTCCGGCGTGTATCCGGACCTTTTGACGCCAGGTCCGCAGGCACGGGAGAAGAAGTCTGCATTTCGTGTCGGACTTCGACGAGCTCAGTCGAGTCGTGGATCAACTTAACTTGTGGCTGATGCGCAGGTTACATGCCTGCGTTACCGGCCACGAACTTTTCGCCCCAGGAGGCCGAAAAATGAAAGCTACCGTTCTTGCCGCAAGTCTGCTTGTTCTATTCCTTGCCGTCGGTCAGGCACAGGCTGAATTAATAACATTCCAGCCTGACCCCGCCGACCTGTACGACCTCTCCCATGGTAACTACTACACATGGGGACTCAGCACCGAGGTTGACCTTTCCATGATAGAGTTCACCACGGTCCGCCTGAAGTTCGACAACATTCGCAACTGGAACAGCGGTGATAACGTGCTTTACGTTCACCTGCTGGATTCAGCCCCGGACGGCGTAACGGTCTATTATGACGGTCAGGGCGGCGGCGACGCCTTCGCAGGCCAGGGAATCGAACTGGTTACGTACGTCAACCTGCCGTGCTGGCCGCCGCAGGACCTGATTTACATCTTTACCGACGACCAGGTCGCTACGTTTTCCGAGTATCTCCTGAACGGCTCGGACGTGGGGTTCGGATTCGACCCGGACTGCCACTTCTGGAACGACGGAGTAACGCTGGAGATAGAATACCAGGTCATCCCCGAACCGGGGTGTTTGATGCTGCTGGCAACCGGTGCGGTCCTGGTAATTCTGCGAAAACGGGCGCGACGCTAAAAATTAGTAGCCGGTAGTCGGGGAAAAACCATTCACTGACTACCGGCTACTGACTACTACTTATATTTTTCGTAGCAGACGATTTCGTCCATTCCCTTGCGGTCTCGGTATTGCGGCTCGCCGGCGGGGTATCCGAGCGTCATTACATCGACGACCTCGGCGTCGGCGGGGATGTCGAGCAGGCCATGTATTTCGTCCTGGTCAAACGAGCCTATCCAGCACGTTCCCAGACCTTCGGCCACCGCTGCCAGGGCGATGTGCTCCATCGCAATCCCCAAATCGATCGGGTCGCTGTGCACTCCGCAGGCCATTGCGCGTTCGGGCGAGAGTCCGACCCCGACAACGACCACAGCCGCTTCGCCGACGAACGCCTGATCCTTGCAAACGGAGATAAGTTTCTTTCGCGTCCCGGCATCGCGGACGAGGACGAACTTCCACGGCTGACGGTTAGAAGCCGACGGAGCCTGGCGCACTGCCTCGAAAATCCGGTCCAACTTCTCCTGCTCAATCGGTTTGTCCTGATAGGACCGAACGCTGTAACGCTTTTTGATGGGTTCGTATAGTTCCATAATGATTACTCCTTGTAATTCGTAATTGGTAATTCGTAATTGGTCAAACCGCGTCCCGGCCTACGACTCTTGCTCTTCCATGTCTCTCATTACCTGTTCGACCGCTTCTACTGCCTTTTTCTCAGCGGATCCAATTACCGGAAGCATTTCTGGACGGCATGACCCGACGGCTCCGATGAATGCCAGTATCAAGCCAATGGAGTTCAGCACTCCACCGACAATGAGAATGTCCCGATTAGTCGAAAGGAAGAAAAAAATCGCCGACAATATCACCACGAATCCCAGTATGCCTATCCGAAACCACCCAGGCCGCCTCACCTTCTCCCAACGCACCAACAGATACAAATGAAACACCAACAGGATCGCCCCAATAGCCAAAATACCGGACATAAGACACCACCTTCCTTTCTGTATCAGCGGATTACCAATTACCAATTACGAATTACGAATTACAATTATATTCGCTGTGGATAAACTTTTCTGCTGGTAAAGTCAATATAACGTTTTTTTGGTTTCGGTTCCGTATCTTTGTGGAAGATTCGTCGAGATGCTGATAGAATGATATTGGAATGAGATTAGGTCTTTCACAACATTTTCGACTTGAGCAGCAGATGAAGCTGTCGCCTCGGCTTATCCAGGCGATGGAAATTCTTCAGCTGCCTATGCTTGCGCTGGCCGAGCGGATCGACGAAGAGTTGTCTTCCAACCCCTGCCTGGAAGTGCAGGAATCGTCCGACGACGCCGTTGCCGACGACTACCGGAAGGATAATAGTCCCGACCGTGGCGAAGAAACGCTGGTAGTAAATTCCGAAGGCGATAACAAGGCCGATTTCGAGAGGCTGGCCGATTTCGGCGATGCGTACGCCGAAGTTCTGGACTGGATGGACCGTCCCGGCCGCCGACGGGCCGGCGGGTCCGGTGAGACAGACGCCAAAATGATGGCACTGGCGAACACACCTGCGCCGGAGCAGAACCTGGGCGAATATCTTCTCGATCAGTGGACATTCGTGGAAGCGCCCGACGAAATCAAGGCAGCCGGGCGGGTAATCATCTCCAACGTGGATGACGACGGATACCTGCGCATACCGCTTGATGAACTGCCTGAACAGAGCGACAACACCCATTCGCTCCAGGATGCCCTTGCGATGGTTCAGAAACTGGACCCCCCGGGAGTCGCTGCCCACGATCTGCGAGAATGCCTCCTTATCCAGTTGGACGCCGAAGCCGGGGCGGGACACGATGTAACGCTGCCTCGTCTCCTGGCCGACGAATTCCTGCGCGAAATCGAACTGAACCACATCCCCCAGATGGCCAAACGCACGGGACATTCCGTACAGGAAATCAAAGATGCGATTACGACTCTGGGGCGGCTCGACCCGCGACCGGGACGGATCATCGGTCAGCGGGCAGTACCGTATATCATCCCCGACGCGATTGTCGATCTGGACGACGACGATAACCTTATCGTTACGATGCGCGATGGAAACGCACCGGCGTTGAGAGTGTCGGAAACCTACCGCGAAATGGTCAAATCACGCCAGGCTGACGCCGGAACCAAAAAATTCATCCGCAACAACCTTCGTTCAGCCCAGTGGCTCATCAGTGCGATTATGCAGCGGCGGCAAACTGTAAGGCGGGTTATAGAAGAGGTTTTCGCTGCCCAGAAGAAATTCCTGGAGCGAGGGCGCGAAGCGCTCAAACCGCTTCCGATGACGGAAGTGGCTGCCAAGGTCGGCGTACACGTCGCAACCGTCAGCAGGGCAGTGGCGGGAAAATATGTCCAGACGCCGCGAGGAATCTTCCCGCTCCGAATGTTCTTCTCAGGCGGAAAGACCACCGACGACGGACAAGACGTAGCATGGGACGCCATCAAGGTAAAATTGCAGTCCGTTATCGATCACGAAGACAAGTCCAAACCTCTCAATGACGATCAAATCGCCAAGGCGATATGCAAAAACGGCATCAAAATTGCCAGAAGAACCGTGGCAAAGTACAGGGGACTCCTGAACATCCCCCCTGCCAGACAACGGAAAGAATTTTAAAAAGCGGTCAGCGGTCAGCAGTCGGCTATCAGCAAAAAAAAGAACGCTGAACGCTAATTCGTTTCTTCTCTCCGTACGTTTTTGCTGACTGCTGATTGCTGACCGCTGATTGCTATTTATCCATGACTGACCGCATTTTGTCCATTTTGGGTGTTTTTCGTCGTCGGCTTGTGCTTGTTCGCGCCGTCGAGGCATCGGCTGTTACCGCTACGGCTTCGGGCCTGTCGGCGGCGGCGATGATGGGCGGATGGACGCTGGCAGGAAGATTTACCATCGTAGCCGCCCTGCTCTGCGCACTACCACTGGTGGCAGGAACGGTCCTGGCGGTAATAAAGCGGCTGCGATATGGATTGCACTCCGAACGGATTATCCAATGGTTCGTAATAATCCTTCTTGTCGCTTGCGGATTCGCTGGTGTAACGTGCGTATTGACCGGCGAATACGTCAATCTTCCGAAAAACTGGTTATTTTTGATTTTCCCGTCCGGAGCGATTCTTGCGGCCATGGTTGTGCTGATTCGCCCTGCCGGGCTGAAGCGTGTCGCTGTTTTGGTCGATAAGCGTGCCGACCTGCGTGAGCGGTTCAGCACGGCACTGGAATTAATCGAGTCCGGCGAGTCCGAAGTCGATCTCTCCTTCGCCCGCGCAGTGCATGATCAGGCAATCGCCGCTGCCGACGAACCACGCCTGGGTCGGGTAGGCTTCTGGACCGCTGCGCGAGCGACGGGCGGAGCCTTGGGGCTGACGACAGTAGCGGTTGTGCTGATGCTCGTTGTCGAACCGCTCGAATCGCCGTCAGCCCAACAGCAACGCCGATGGCAAAATGTTTCCGGGCAGGCAGAGAAGGCCCTGCGAAGGCAACTCGATGCCATCAAAGCCAATGTGTCGTCGGGTAATCCAGCCATTGACGGGCAGATTCGCCGGCTGGAGAAATTGGCGGGGGCTTTGCGGGCAGGCAGGCCTGGAGATGCGAAACTATGGAATGAAAAAGTCGTTGAACTGAAGGAAATTGCCGAGGTTTTGCGAGAGGTTCTCGGCAGCGGAAAGGTTGATACAAAAATGGCCGAGCGGATTGAGCGTTTGATTGGTTCGCTTGATCGGATCGCCGCCGGTATCGCCGAAGGAATGGGCGACGGTGAGTATGCCCTCGCCGGAGATGGTAGGCTGGGTCGAGCGGAGCGAGGCCCACCTTTGTTTATCCCGGGACCTGACGACCCGGCCTACGCGCCTCTGACGGTATATAATCCGCTTCACGCCCCGCCGGTAACTACTGCGACAAGCGATACGCCGCCAGCCGAAGTAAATGTCCAGATTCCCTACGACCGCGCCTGGGCCGACGCCTGCCGCCGGGCCGACGAAGCGATGGATAAGGGCGCTGTCCCTGAAGAATACCGCCAACTCATCCGCGATTTCTTCGATACGGACAAGTAAGCCCCCGGCACTACCGGGGGATATTTTTCCCACAAGCCC
>JAUVIQ010000011.1 GCA_030592655.1 Planctomycetales bacterium
ACGGCCAAGGCCAGAATCGACAGACCCAGAATACGAAGGACATTAACCGAAGGCCTCGCCCCGGACAGTTTCGTAATTGTTTCAGACATCTTTGCTCCTTCCGATGCACTATTCTAAAGTACCTATCGTCCTATAGGCCAGAAATTCTTTTGCATTTGCGTTTGAACTATCGTGAACCATTTCTGCGTAAGTTCGTGTAATCCGTGGACTCTTTGCGATATAATCGGTCATGGTGCAAAGAAAAGGGAAATAGTGTTTATGCCTGAAGAGTCGAATAAAACATCTGAAGCGGTTGGCGGATCGAAGAAGCCCAAGCGTCCTGCCGGGCAGGTCGTCGTCCGTTACGGGCGTATGGCGCAGATTGGTCTGTTCAGCCATAAACTGGACTCCAGACCTGTTCCGGGCGCGAAACTGGTTGTCAGGACCGATCGCGGAACCGAACTCGGTACGGTGGTGATAAACGTTTCCGACGACCCGCCGTGGAACATAGCCGACGAGTCGCTCAGAAAATACATCGCCGACAGCGGTAAGGGCTACCCGTTCAATCGAGGCGGAAAGATTCTGCGACGGGCCAATCCACAGGACATCAACGACCAGCATCACCTCGATAAATCCGCCAAAGATGAGGCCTCTTTCTGTCGGGAACAAGTCAAGGAACTGGCGATAGACATGAAGATAGTGGCGGTTGAGCACCTCCTCGGCGGCGAACGGGCGGTGTTCTTCTTCATGTCCGAGAACCGCATCGACTTTCGCGAACTGGTCAAGCGACTTGCCGGTCAATACCACACGCGGATCGAGATGCGCCAAATCGGCGCACGCGACGAAGCCAGGTTGATGGGCGATTACGAACGATGCGGACGACAGTGCTGCTGCCGGGAATACCTCAAACTGCTCAAACCGATCTCGATGCGAATGGCCAAGGTGCAAAAGGCGACGCTGGACCCCGCCAAAATTTCAGGTCGATGCGGAAGACTGATGTGCTGCCTGAGATACGAGGACAAGCAATACGAAGAACTGCGCCAAAAACTTCCCAAAAGAAATACCTGGGTCCGCACCGACGACGGCGTGGTCGGAAAGGTGCTGGATACCCAAATCATCACGCAACTGGTCCGTCTGGAACTGATCGACAAGAGGCAAACGGTCGTACCCAATGAGGAAATTGTTGAGCGAGACATGGCCGCCCCTCCGAAACCCGCCCCTCCGCCGGAACGCAAAATACCGGTCGAAACGGTTCGTCCACCACGCAAACCCGAATCCTCCAAGCCCAAACCGGCGCTCGAAGGAGCGCCCCACGATAAAACCGATGATAAGCAATCGCCAAAGAAGCCTCAGAGCACCGGTAAACGCCGAGGAAAATCGCGCCGGCGAAGAAAAAAGTCGAAACATCCGGGGGCGCTCAGCGCAGCCCCACAGGTACGCCCCGGAAAAGACCGGAAACAACCTCCCAAAAACAACACTTCAGACTAACTGGAGCCAAGAGCATCTTCGGCAGCGGCTCTGCGGAGGTAAAATGGGCGAATTTGGTCGATCCGGGCGAATTTGCCTCTACAAGCCAATCGTCGCCCAACCCGCCAGACGCCTTCGGGCCTCGGAAGCCATAAACTCTCGTCGGCAATAGTTACACCCTCGCCGGAAATGCGGTGATACCCCAAACCCTCGCCCAGAAGCGTAATAGGCCTGGGTGCGTCGGCGAGAAACTTTTCCACCGTACAAATAAGGGGACAGATACCATAATTCCCCCTTTCGGTACTCGTTTTCTGTTCTTCCGGCAAGGCTTGAGGGGGAATTATGGTATCTGTCCCCTTATTTGTTATGGCGGCGTATATCGAATCCTTCGCGTCCATGATTACGCCGATGTGCCCGTCAATTCCCTCCTGTGCGGCGTTTTCGGCGACGGCATCGACTGTCGGAACCGCTACGCAGCGAAGGCCCGTAACGCTTTGGGCAAGTACGCCGGCAACAGTGATGCCTATCCGAAGCCCGGTGAAACTCCCCGGACCGGCTGAAACATACACCTCGTCCAGGTCAGTGGCTTTTAGCCCGTGTCGGTCCAGAAGTTCCTCCAGCCTCGCGACAAGTTGGACTCCGTGCCGTCGGGCCGAATCGAAGGCGACGCACTCGATAAGTTCGTCGCCCGCGCCCAACGCCACCCCGCCGCATCGGCAGGAGGTTTCTATCGCAATGGAGACAGGTTTGTTCACAATGAGGGGATTCTATGCGTTCGAGACCAGGGCTGGCAAACAATTGATGCGAAATCGCGCGCGATAGTTTAGAATGTCCGACATAATGAGCAACGAAGAAAATAATGCCCGCCAGGATAGCGCCGCGCCGCGCCGCCGACACAGGCTCCGTCGAGCGGTGATTGTCATACTGATTTTGCTGGTGGTGATTGTAGCGACTGGACCTTACATCGCATCGACGGGTCCGGTAAAGGATTTGATAATCTCGGCTGCAAACTCGCACTTTTACGGTACGTTCCAAGTTGACGACCTTTCGCTGAACTGGATGGGGCCTTGCGTGGTGAAGGGCCTGCGCGTAACGGATACGTCCGACAGAGAGGTCCTGCACGTCGAACAGATTATCTGGGAGCACGGAGCGTGGCGCGGGATTACGGACTATGAGAAAATCGGGAACGTCGAGGTCATCAAACCCGACCCGACGCTTATCGTCGGGCCTGACGGGGAAATTTCACTCGTCGAAGCGTTTAAACCCCGCAAACCCACCGAGAAGAAACCCCTGCCGGAACTTTTCGGGCAAATCACAGTCCGCGATGGAAACGTAAAACTAATCCTCGACAGCGGGACCGAAGGCGACTTGTCGGGGCTTAACGCACAATTCGATCTGAACACGCTTGATGACATCGCGGGCGAGTTTTCGTGGGACTCGGTCAAAATGTACGACCTCGTTCTGGGGAAAACGACATTCAAGCCGACATTTCGAAACGAGCGGCTCGACCTTCCCGTCGCAACGATTTCGGTTTCAGCCGTTCAGCCACAAAAGGATGCTCTGCCCGGTTTCCTGCGCATCGGATGCGAGACAGATTTTTCCGGCGATGAACCCGTGCTGAAGATGCCGGGAACTCTCAAAGTAGTCGAAAATATCCCGATTAACCACGAATTTGGAACCGACGTCCTAAGCCGAATCCTGCCTATTTTCTATAAGCTTAAGGAACTTACCGGACATATTTCGCTGACAATTGAAGACCTGGACGTTCCTCTTGGTGAGGGTATCAAGCACACCGGTAGCGGACGCGGAAGGTTGATTTTGAAGGATGTCAAAATCCTTTCCAACGGGCTTATGACCGACCTGACCAACCTGGGCGGGCTGACGCCGCCGAGCGACCTGACCAGCCTGAAAATCAGCGACCTGGTCTTTGAGATAAGGGACGGGCGGTTTTACTACGACGACCTGGTGGTAACATCCGCCGGTACGCTCGACATGAAATTCTCCGGCTCGGTGGGCTTCGACGATACGCTGGACATGATCGTTACGCTTCCGGTCCTTCTCCTTCCGAAGCAAATTGAGCAACTCGCCGGTATCATTACGCTGAAGAAACTCCGTTCCGGTACCGGTTTGGACAATCTCAACCCGCTATCGGGGGGCCTCGGCGACATTCGGCGCGTCCGCATCATCGGCACACGGCAAGAACCGAAGTTCGGCCTGCCTCCCGTCCTGGACCCGCTTCTGAAGCCAAAGACCAGACCTGCCCCCCAACCAACTACAAAACCCGCCACTCCGCTGCTCGACCGGTTAGGCGACCTCGTCAAGCCGAAGCCCTCAAAGTGATAATCGGACGCCACGATCACGGCCTCTGATTTTTATCGCAATTCATCTTGAGGTATGTTGGTATCTCTGCTAAACTCATGGGTTCGCCGGTGAGGTGTTTTTTTTGTGCCTGGGGCATCACGCCGAATAACAGCCGGGTGGTCCGGTTGGGCTGGGGAGTAAATTCCAAGACAATCCCGGCGGGAATTTGATAATTACAGGCTTGGTTAAGAAAACAAATGGTAGATCGAAATCTAATTAACTCACTGGGTATTACAGACGAGCAAATTCAGGAAGAAATAGGCGATGCTCTGAGCAGCGAGGAACTCTCCCAAAACCTGACCGACGCGATGCAGGAGGCGTCATCGCGGTTCAAGGTCGGAAGCATCCTGACCGGTCAGATCGTCAGCGTTATCGGAAACGACGTATTCGTCGAGGTGGGGCTCAAGAGCGAAGGCGTGGTCGATCTGGGCGAGTTCGCCGACCGCAGCGAGGCTGAACCCGGTACCGAAATACAGGTTCTCCTGGAGGCGGTAGAATCCGACAGCGGGCTGGTGATGCTCTCCAAGCGCAAAGCCGACCGCATCCAGGCGTGGGAACGCATCATCTCCACGAAATCCGAAGACGACATCGTCGAAGGCGTCGTTACACGTAAGATCAAGGGCGGTCTGCTTGTCGATATCGGTGTTCCTGTGTTCCTGCCTGCCAGCCAGGTCGATATCCGCAGACCATTCGACATCGGCGAATATGTCGGTAAAAAAGTTGAGGCCAAGATACTCAAGATCGACCAGACTGCCCGGAATATAGTTGTTTCCCGTCGCAAACTGATTGAGGAGCGTCGCGCCGAGGCCAGGGACGCTCTCTTCAGCGAGATCGAGGTCGGTCAGATTCGCAAAGGCGTGGTCAAGAATATCGCCGAGTTCGGCGCGTTCGTCGATCTTGGCGGGATAGACGGACTGGTGCACATCACCGACATGTCATGGGGACGAATTGAACATCCCTCAGAAGTGGTCAAGGTTGATGAGGAAATTGAAATAATGGTCCTGTCCATCGACCACGACAAGGAAAAGATCGCCCTCGGTCTCAAGCAGAAGACGCCGTCGCCGTGGGAAGGGATCGAGCAAAGGTATCCACCCGGTTCGCGGATACACGGAAAAGTGGTGAACATGGTCCCGTACGGCATATTCGTGGAACTTCAGGAAGGTATCGAGGGACTGGTGCATATTTCGGAAATGTCCTGGACAAAACGGATAAATCATCCGTCCGAGATGGCCAATGTCGGAGACGAAATCGACGTGGTCGTGCTCGAAACCAACAAGGACAAACAGGAAATCTCACTCGGTATCAAGCAACTCGAAGCCAATCCGTGGACGCTGGTGAAGGAGAAATATCCTTCGGGCACGGTTATCACCGGGCAGGTGCGGAACCTGACCAACTACGGCGCTTTCATCCAAATCGAAGAAGGAATAGACGGGCTACTGCACGTCTCGGACTTCTCCTGGACACGCAAAATCACCCATCCCGCAGAGATGCTCAAAAAGGGCGAGGAAATACAATGCGTCGTCCTGGCAGTCGATGAAGATAAAAGCCGGGTCGCACTGGGACTCAAGCAACTCACCGAAGACCCCTGGCTGCGACAGATTCCCGAACATTACATCGCAGGGCAGATCGTAAAAGGTGCGGTTATCAAGGTAACAAACTTCGGCGTATTTATTGAACTGGAAGAAGGACTGGAAGGTCTGCTGCACATATCCGAACTGGCGGATCACAAGGTCGAAAACCCCGAAGACATCGTAAAAGTCGGCGACGATATTGAAGTCAAGATTCTACGGGTGGATAGCGAAGACCGGAAGATAGGACTATCACTTAAGCGGGCACAATGGGCAGCCGAAGACGGCGTACCCGGTGAGGCTCCGCCAGAACCGCCCGTCCGTCGCAGAGGCGGACTCGGCGCTGAAACAGGTCTGTTCGGAACCATCGAAGGTAAGACGCTTATAGCAACGGCCAAAACCGACGAAGAAACTCCGACCGAAGACAAGGCCGAAGAACAACCGGACGTTACTGAAACCGCTCCGGAAGAAACTCCATCCGAACCGACAGAACCTGAAGCGACGGTGGAACCGAAGCCCGAACCCGAACCTGAACCGGAACCCGAACCGGAACCCGAAACAGAACCGGAAGTGGAAGAAAAAACTCCAGAGGCATCCGAACCGGAACCGGAACCGGAAACAGAAGCCGAAACAGAGTCGGAACCGGAAAGCGAGAAAGCTGAATAAGGTAAAAATATAATCGCCGCGATACAAAAACGCCGAACGGCAAGCCGCTGTTCGGCGTTTTTATTTTATCGATTATTTATCGCGAATCGCTTCGAAAGCCTTCAGCGACTGATCCAGGTGGTTCCGCGTATGCACCGACGAGACCTGTGCCCGCAGGCGAGCGGTTCCCTCCGGTACGACGGGGAATCCGAAGCCCGTAATCAGCACGCCATTTTCGAGCATCGCATCGGCCAAGCGCAGGGCTTTGGCAGTGTCGCCGACGATAATCGGCAAGATGGCCGTCGGTGACTGGAGAACCTCGTATCCAAGTTTCCTCAGCCCGTCGCGGAGATAATCGACGTTTTCCCGGAGGTGCGCGACGCGGTCCGGTTCGCGCTTGAGCAGATCGAAAGCAACCAAAGCCCCGCCTGCGACCGCCGGCGGAAGTGCGTTGCTGAACAACTGCGGGCGAGACCGTTGGACCATCAATTCGATAATCGGTGCAGCCGCGGCGATGAACCCGCCTGCCGCTCCGCCAAGGGCTTTGCCGATCGTTCCGGTAACAATATCGACGGTAACGCCGAAATGCTCCGGCGTACCTTTTCCCGTCCTGCCGACCACGCCGTGAGCGTGCGAATCATCGACCGCCACCAGCGCGTCGTGGACCTTCGCCAGTTTTACGATTCCCGGAAGGTCGGCGAGATCCCCCTCCATACTGAAGACGCCGTCGGTGATGATAAGTTTCCGTCGAGCGTCTTTGGCTTCGTCCAGGCGCCGGGCAAGGTCGTCCATATCGCTGTGCTTGTAGATGAGGCGATTGACCTTCTTGCTGCAAAGCCGGCAGGCGTCGATGATGCTGGCATGGTTCAATTCGTCGCTGATAACGGCGTCGCCGGCGCCGGCCAGCGCCGGAACCAGCGCCTCATTGGCGTTCCAGCACGAGACATAAGTGGTGGACTTGTCCATACCGCAGAATTCCGCGATAACCTTCTCCAGCTCCAGGTGTATGCTGAAGGTCCCGCAGATGAATCGCACCGAAGACGTGCCGTTTCCGAAATCGTCCATCGCCTTTTTCGCCCCGGCGATAACGTCGGGGTGATTCGCCAGGCCGAGGTAGTTGTTACTGCATAAGTTAATGACTTCAGTCCCGCCGGAAAGTCGCACCGTCGGACCCATTGGCCCCGACAGCACCGGCTCAGTCTTATAAGTGCCCGCTTCGTGCAATGCGTCAATTGCGCCGCGAATTTCGTCGATTGTCTTGTTCATTGGTGATTCCTTTTTTTATTCTGGTGCGTTGTCCCACCGAGCGCAGTCGGTGGGCTTAGCCAAACCCACGCACTGCGCTGCGTGGGTTGACCCGTTACGTTTTTGCGTCCGTCCAGTCGAGTACGATCTTGCAGGCGCTTCCGTCCTGCATCGCCTTGATCCCTTTTTCAAATTCATCGAACCGCAGGCGATGCGTAATCAGCGGTTCAATAAGATCGGGTCTGCGCCGGAGGAAACTCTCGCAGTGGTACCACGTCTCGAACATCCGCCTTCCGTTGATTCCGTGAATCGTCAAGCCCTTGAAAATAATCTGCTCGGCCCACGGTACGATCACGTCGGCGGCGGGTATGCCCAACAGTGCGATCTCGCCGCCGTTACGGACGCAACGGAAGCCTTCGACGATAGCGGCTGGATGACCGCTCATCTCCAACATCACATCGACCCCGCCGCGATCAGTCAGGTCTTTGACGGTCGCCTCATCGGCAGCCTCGAGTACGACGTCAGCGCCCATGATCTTTGCCAATTCGCGTTTGACGGGGTTCGGCTCGACGGCGATGACCAAATCGGCCCCTCCGGCATGGACGATACCGATGCCCATAAGCCCGATCGTCCCGCATCCGACCACCAGTACCTGCCTGCCTGAGATAGGCTGGGCCATTACCGTGTGCATCGCGTTTCCGAACGGGTCGAACAGGCAGGCCTGATCGTCGGGGATGTTCGAATCGACCTTCCAGATGTTGGATTCCGGAAGGACGACGTACGGCGCGAAGCATCCGGTGATATCGACGCCGAGGATGTCCACGCGGTCGCAGATATGGGTCTGTCCCGTTCGGCAGCAGTAGCAGTGTCCGCATCCGATGTGTCCTTCGCCGCTGACGCGGTCGCCGGGGCGGACGTTGCGGACGGCTACGCCGGTATCCTCGACGATCCCGACGAATTCGTGCCCGGTTACCATCGGGGGTTTGATTCGCCCCGCCGACCAGGCGTCCCACTCGTAAATGTGCCGGTCCGTCCCGCAGATACCGGTTTTCGAGACACGCACCAACACGTCGCGAGGACCCGGAACCGGTCTGGGTACATCGGCCAGTTCAAGTCCGACTTCCGGACGGGCTTTAATGATCGCTTGCATAATCCTTCGTCCTCGTGTAATATATATTCATCGCGTTCACTATACTAAAGTCTAATATAATAAACAAATGGCAAAAGTCAATAAACATTCTGAAAAAAAATCCCCCGCCCGCCACGGCGGTCGCCTCAAGTCGCTCAGGTTAGCCCGAGGCCTGACGCTTGAGCAACTCTCCCGCATGGCCGGTGTCTCAAAGGCGATGCTGTCGCAGATCGAACAGGACAAGGTCAACCCGACGGTGGCTGTCATGCTCAAGATCGCAAGGGCGATGCAACTGAACATCAGCGACCTGATCGACTCGCCGAGCAGGGAGAATATCTTTCGCATCATCCCCGCTTCCGACGATCACTACACATTCCGGTCCGACCCGCTTTGCACGATCCGCACGCTCAGCCCGCTGAGCCTGGAAAAGAGCATCGAGTTTTACCACCTGAAACTCGAAGCCGGCGGAGAACTGCAATCCGAGCCGCACTTCCCCGGTACCGAAGAGTTCCTGCACATCACGCGAGGGCAGATGAGCGTCGCCAGCGGCGACCAGACCGCCGAGATAAAAAAAGGCGACTCGATCCACTATCGCGTGGACATATCCCACACCCTGCGCAACACCGCAAGAGGCCCCGCCGAAGCGTACATGATCGTCCGATACAGGGGCGAATGATCGCCTGACGAGGCAGAGTGGGCTTGTCAAAATCGGGGTTTTGTGGTATCCTGTCTGTTAAGTCGTCGGCACAGGCGGTGGCTGTATCGAACTGCTCAAAAGCCGATGAGAGGCTCGTTCAGGTAGTTTTTTCGCAAGTGTTGTAACACCGCGCGCGGAATTGCACTTGATGGCAAGGAGGTAATTTAATATGAATTGTGTCCGGAAAGCATTCGTCTTTAAGTTCATCGGTGCGTCAGTCTTTTGGGGATTCCTTGCTTCAACGTCTCTCGCCGGAACGCCGTGGCGATTCGTCGTTACCGGCGACAGTCGGGGTAGCGATAACGGCGTAAATACGACCATCCTCTCTGAAATAGCCACCGAGATTATCAACCAGAACGCCGACTTTGTCATTTTTCCCGGCGACCTTATCAATGGCAACACTTCGGATCAGAGCGTAATGGAAAGTCAGTTCAACACGTGGCGAAACACGATGCTGCCGGTCTATGACGCCGGTATCGAGGTGTATGCCTGTCGCGGAAATCACGATGACGACAATGTATCGGCCTGGAACAACGTCTTCGGCGATTTGCCCGATAACGGACCCGTCGGCGAGATAAATATGACCTATTTTGTTCCACACAAGAACGCCTTCGTCGTCGCCCTGGATCAGTATGCCGACTCAAACAAGCGCAGGATTAATCAGCCGTGGCTTGACACCCAGTTGGCGGCAAACATCCGCCCGCACGTCTTTGCCTTCGCCCACGAACCTCTTTTTGACGTGTACTATGCAACCGGCCCGGATGACTATCCGACCGAGCGGGACGCATTCTGGAACAGTATCGCAGACGCCGGTGGGCGGACGTATTTCTGTGGCCACACCCACTTCTACAACCACGCCCGCATCGATGACGGCGACGGAAACCCGGACAACGACGTACATCAGATCGTCGTCGCGACGGCGGGAGCGCCGCTCTATAACTGGGACGGCAATTACGACGGGAATAATACCACCTTCACGCCGGAAAACGTCTTCCACGCGAAACAGTACGGCTACGCCTTGTTCGAGATTGATGGGCTGAACGTAACGATGACCTGGATGGAGCAAACCAGCGCCGGCACATACGAGGCCGGTAACGTCTGGAGTTACACTGTCCCGGAACCCGCCTCCGTGAGTATGCTGCTGTTGGGCGCTGTGTCGCTGTTGAAGCGAAAACGACAATACCGAGCGTAGTCGAGGCTCTGCGGCGTCGGAGAAAGTGAACGAGCGGGTTTGTTGCAGACGCCGCTGCAACTACCGCCCGGCAGGCTCGACATCCAATTTTTTCCGTTTATCAAACCCGCGTACCAGCCGCAACCATACGGTCCCATGTGAGCAAGCAGCTCGTTTGGGCGGATTACTCTAACTTTTTTCCGTTCTTTTTTACTTCTGTTGGTTTTGTTCGCATTGCCTGTCCTGTGGGTTCGCGGCTATGATATGCGGCAGCGAAGAACCGGGCGCTGCCAAGTTACTCTTTGGAAAAGGAGATCAGAACATGACACTCGAAGAGATTATAACCACCAGGCGTTCCGTGCGCAGTTACACCGATAAGCCCGTCTCGAAAGAGGCTATTACGAAGTTGCTGGACATGGCCCGTTGGGCGCCGTACGCCTCGGAATGTCGGCGGTTTGTAGCCGTTGCCGAAGCCGACGGAAAAGACCTGCTGGCCAAGGCTGCGAGGCGGGACTTTATCGCCACCGCTCCGGTCATCATCGTCGTCGGGGCTGACACCGAGGTCTTCGCCGAGAAGGGTTCTGTCTGGCACAGATGGGATGCTTATAAGTGGAGGGGGCTTTTCTACATCCAGGACACTGCCGCCGCCATCCAGAACCTGATGCTGACGGCTGTGGAGATAGGGTTGGGGACGTGCTGGATAGGCTCGTTCAACGAGGGCGACGTAGCCAAGGCCGTCGGTTTTCCCGCCGGCGTCAGGCCGGTGGCGATGATTCCCGTAGGTCATCCCGCCAAGCCGCAAAAAAAGGCCGAACGCGCACCGTTAGAAGAAATCGTCTCCTGGGAAAAATACACTGATTGACGAAATGGCTATTACTGTTTGTGAAACAAATGTTCACGACGCTTACAGATCATAAACCGATTACGGCGCGGGTGTGCTATGAGGCGCTGGAGGCCGACGCTGCGCCGGGGGCGGTGGTCGATGCGCTTTCGCGCCAGCCATATCCTGCCATGCTGGAGAGTGCCGCTGAGGACCCGCGTTACGGGCAATACACGGTTATTGCCTGCCGACCAAGGGAAATTATAACCCTCCGCGACGGTAGATTACTGAACCGCAATGGTGCGGAACTTCCCGGATCGACGGTCCGGCGGGCACTGCGGTCGGCGTTGTCGATGGTGCGGACGAGGGGTAAATCGCCGGTTCCCTATGGGCCGGGGTGGATCGGGTATATCGGGTACGAGTTCGGACGGCACCTGGAACGCCTTCCGGGCCGGGCACAGCGAGACACGTCGCTGCCCGACCTGCATCTGGCGTTCTACGACGCGACGGCTGTCTATGACGCTATCGAAAAACGCTGGACGCTGACCTGGCTGGCGTTTGACGAACCGAATCGCAAAGGCGAAGAATCCGCCGAAAACTTACGAGCAATTCTTGAATCCGCCCGCGAAACGGACAAGCCGTTCAAGGAAGCAAAAAAAACAGATGTTGATGCTCGGAGCAACTTTTCGCCTGATGAATACCGACGTACCGTCGCGCGGTGTATCGACTACATTGCGGCTGGGGATATTTTCCAGGTGAACCTTTCGCAGCGCTTCACGGTCTCCGACGCTCCGTCGCCGACGGCGATTTACAAGACCCTCCGCCATCGGAACCCTGCCTGGTATTCCGCCATGCTGCTTTTCGAGGATTCAGCCGTTATCAGCAGTTCGCCGGAACTGTTTCTGCGTGTTCGCGGACGAGATGTTTTGACCCGCCCGATTAAAGGTACGCGCCGACGGACTTGTCAGCCGGACGAGGACGCCACAGCAGCGGCTGAATTACTCGCCAGCGAAAAAGACAACGCCGAACTGGCGATGATCATCGACCTGCTGCGGAACGATTTGGGCAGGGTTTGCCGGTACGGCTCGGTCCGCGTAGCCGATCGGCGGGAACTCGAGACGCACCCGACGGTCTTTCACCTGGTCGGATCGGTTGTCGGCGAACTATGCGACGGGCTTGGGGTTGTTGATTTACTGGCTGCGACGTTTCCCGGCGGGTCAATCACAGGCGCGCCGAAGATTCGCGCGATGGAAATTATCGACGAACTCGAACCGGTCGCTCGCGGCGTCTATACCGGCTCAATCGGATACATCGGTGCGGACGGCGACTGCGAATTGAACATCGCTATCCGTACCATCGCCTGGGACCGTGGCAATGCCCACGTCCAGGTCGGCGGGGGTATCGTCGCCGATTCCACGCCCGAAGGCGAATACATCGAAACGCTCGACAAGGCCCGCGCGGTCCTCGAAGCAATCGCCCAGGCGGGCGGATGAATTACTGAATTACCGCAATCCTGTGAGTTCCTGAAGAGAATGTGTAAGTCGTATATTCGCCTTTCCCGTCAACCGAAAACTTCCTGCCGTCTGTGTATTCAACTGTAACAGCCGCGCCCCTCATCGACCGCACATTGTATGGCGAACGCTTTTCGTTTCTGATAACAGCATTGCCTTTGGTGATTCCGTATGTATATCCCGATTTCTCCGGAGAATGGACCTCGTTGCCTTCAATGAGAACCTTTTTCCCGCCGTACTGTCCTATGCCGTAGGAAGGACAGGTAATGTGATTACCGTGAACCGTCATGTTGGTTACACCGCGCATGTTGCTGCCGCATATAGGCCCGCGTATCTTGTTTTTCAGTACGAGAACGTCCCGCCAGACGCCCCCAAAGTTGATGCCGTTGTTTCCTTTCTCCCAGGTGCAATTATTAATCACCCAGTACTCGCCGCCGTTTGCGCGGAGAGGCGCAAGTCGCGTGTCGTGCGAATGGCAATTCTCTATCGTTATGTAGTCCCCTTGTATGTCGAATCCGTTATGCCGCGGACAGTCATAGACTTTGGTGTTTCTCAGAATGACG
Organism: Planctomycetales bacterium; assembly: GCA_030592655.1. GTDB lineage: Bacteria > Planctomycetota > Phycisphaerae > SM23-33 > SM23-33 > JAUWNJ01. The sequence continues at coordinate 13,157 of JAUVIQ010000011.1, forward strand.
TGATTTCCGGAAGAAGGGTGCTTCCTGGTCGGCTTCAGCCCGATGCCGTTCCATCCGGCGTCGTGCACCGTGCAGTTCTCTATAACCGAATACGTAACATCTCTGAAATATATGCAATCCACGCCTTTTCGGGCCATTCGAACCTCACAGTTCAGAATCTTTATTCCCGTTACGTTGCGCGCGTCTATGCCGAAGCCGCCGCCGTCGTAGCGGCAGACAACTCCATCGATTGTTATATGATTGGCCCTTATTGATATTTGAGAAGTGGTAACACGTCTGCTTTTATGGGCCTTCAGCGTGATGGGGGCCTCTGGAATTCCGTGATGGTTTGCGAACTGCACGAAAGAATACTTCCCATCCGCGACGTGGATCGTATCCCCCGCTTCGGCCTTACGGGCGGCATGACGGAGACTCACCCACGCGGTCTTCAGGGACAAGCCGTCATTTGCGTCATTACCGTCGGGTTTGACATAGTATGTTCTGGGCAAGTCGCGGCTTTTTCTTGCCGCTCTTATTATCTTTTCCAGTTCCCCGGTGGTGCGAGTGGTAAAGGTATAGTCCCTGGATATTGATTCTTTACCCTTATAATCCACGGCTCTGATTCTGAAATGGTATTTCTTCCCCGGCGCAAGGCCCGCAATCCTGACGGGATGCCAATAACTCAGACCCTCTTCTTTGGTCAGTTTCCCATACTTCCTGTCCAATCCGTATTCGATCCGTCCCGTTGCCGCGATGTTTGTATCCCATCGGATAATGGCCGAAGTGTCCCTGACAGCCACAGCCTTGACATTCAGAAAGATTTTGGACGGCGCCTTGACCTTTCTCACAGCGGCGGACGTCGGCGCACACGCGGCTACTGACGCCGCAAGGACGGCCAACAAAGATAACATGCAAATACTTCCGCCATAACTCATCCGCTTTCCGTTATTTCCTGTTTGCATAATCGTGTTCTCCAGGTTTTTCACAAGGTACATCGGTTTCCTTTGCGCTGTCGAACCAGACGGTGGGATTCCGCTTCCAGTTGGGACACTTCGTGTCGCTCTACCCTACATCCTATCTTTCGGACATTCTTTTTCCAGCAGTTGTTCGTATGCGTTCAGGAGTTTTTTCGTAACCGGTCCTGGTTTTTCGTCGCCGACGGGTGTTTTCGCGATTCGCACTACCGGACGGAGGCCGGCGGTCGAAGAGGTAAGGAACATCTCATCGGCGGATGCGACATCTTCGCCGGTGATGGGTTTGTCGGCGTGGCAGGTAATGTCGAGTTTTTCGCACAGTTCGATGACGGCTTGGCGGATTATTCCCGGCAGGACGGGCGTGTCCAGCGGCGGCGTCGAAAGCTCGCCGCTACGGACGATAAAGACGTTGCAGAAGCACGCTTCAGCCAGGTGCCCCGCCTCGGTGAACCACAATGCCTCTTCCGCCCCTGCCGTCGCGGCGGCTTGACGGGCAAGGACTCTCGGCAGATAGCATCCGGTCTTCAGTCCGCCCATCGGGTCGGCCGTGAACTGGCGAACGCCGGAAACTATCACGCCGATACCCTGCTCGTACCACCACTTCGGATACGCCTCCAGCGCCGAAGCCGTTACAACGACCGTCGGCTCGCCAAGCCCCACCGGGCCGGGGCTGATGGTGATCCTGATTCGCCCTTCGGCGATTTCGTTGGCTTTGAGAATTTCGGCGACCGCGGCGGTCAGTCCGTCGGCAGTGGCTTCGTGGCGGATGCCTATCTTCTCGGCCATACCCAGCAGCCGGGCGATATGCCTGTCCAGGCGAAAGGCTTTACCGTTGTGGCTCCGCAGCGTCGTGAATACGCTCGCTCCGTGCAGGAAACCCGTATCAAAGACGCTCAAAGACGCCCTCGATTCCGGGAGGATTTCACCGTTGAGATAGACGTATTTGTCAGCCATGCTGCAAATCTTAACAGACTGAACCACAAAGGACACGAAGAACACAAAGAAAAGAAAAAAACAAAAAACTCTTTTTCTCTTCGTGTCCTTTGTGCTCTTTGTGGTTCATCTTCCCAGCGTTTTTCCGAAGTCGTATGCCCGTTGGATTTCCGGGTGTTCAGGGCCGACGGGATTGTCATGTTTTGTCGAATGGACCCTGAAATACTCGATCGTCCTGATGCCGAAGTATTCTTCCAACCGGGCACGCATCCAGTCGAGAACGAAGTCATAGGCTTTATACCACTGGGCTCCGTAGGTTATCCCCAGCACGACTCGCGTCCCGGGGCGCGGATAGAAAATCTCCAGGTTCTGCCCGAGGTAGCAGTACATCCGCTGGATGAATGTCATTGTTTGGGCCGAAATGTGGTCGAGGTATATCGGCGAGGCGATAACCAGCACGTCTGTCTCCGGAGCGGCCCGGTAAAACTCGCTCATCCCGTCTTCGATAACACACTGCTGCGAGTCTTTGCACGCCTTACAGGCGTTACAGGGACTGATTATCATCCGCCCCAGTTCCAACAGATTGGTTTGGCACCCCGTCTCGGCTGCTCCCTTGAGAATTGCTTCGACGAGTGCTGCTGTATTCCCCCCGACCCGGCCGCTACCGTTGATACCGAGAACTTTCATTGATTTCGCCTTTCGCGCCGGGGGACGGAAAATCAACACGCTTGCCTCCCAGCAGACTCACACGCGTAATACCCGTGTTGCTTTAACTATTGTTTGCTTCAGATGTTGCGCTTATCCGATTTGTGGCTCACGGTTGACCCACAAACCGCCTTGTGGGTCGTTTTTTGGTTTTTGCGACCCACAACAACCTTTGTCGCTCATGAATGGACCTCAAAACACTTCCTCTCCTTCAGCGATGTTCAGTATTTCCGGGAACGCCAGGATGGCTGGGCGACGCCCAGACGCTTCCCGGAACACACGCAGCAAACCGTTATCCCGCAGTACCCTGAGAATACGCTTGGCTGCGCCTTGGGGTATTCGCGAACGGGACACAAAGTCCGAGGATCGGAAAATCGGTCTGTCGAAAATAAAATCCAGCACCCGAATCGCATATTGGGAATGTGTTTGTTCGACAACCCATCTCTTCTTCGCTTCGTAGAGATGAAGAATATCACGTGCCTTGCGAATGTTCGAGTCCGCTTGAGCTATCAATGCCCGAAGGAAGAACTCACACCATCCCGTCCAATCACCGTCCCGTGAGATGACAAGAAGCCGTTCGCAATATTCCTCTCGCTTTGCCTCCAGGTACGCACTCAGATAGAAGGTCGGCGTCCCAAGAATCTTCCTATCAAACAAAAACAACGGAATCAGCATTCGTCCCAAGCGACCGTTACCGTCCAAGAAGGGGTGCAATGCCTCGAACTCTGCGTGAACGATGGCCAATTGTACCAGGGCATCCGGTTGTTTGCTGTGTAAGTACTTCTCCCATGTGGATATCCCATCGGCAAGATCGGCAGCAGAGATCGGGACGAACTGCGACTCCGATTCCGGACATCCCTTCGGGCCGATCCAATTCTGTGTCTTGCGATACTCACCTGGGGCGCGATCCTGCCCTCGAACGCCCTCCATGAGTGTTGCATGAGTAGTCTTGATCAGGCGACTTGCCAGGGGAAGTTTCTCTAACGAGTCTTTAGCCAACCAAATCGCTCGCCGATAATTGAGCACCTCTTGGATATCGGCTGCTTTCTCTGTCTGTGACTCATCCGGCCCAACTCCGGCTTCATATTCCAGTACCTCACCCATTGTAGCCTGGGTACCCTCGATCCGACTCGACAACACTGCTTCCTGTGTCGTCAGTGGCCCCAAAAGCACCTGGGCATTCGGAACCGACTCCAGGACACCGTCATATCGCGCTAAGGATGCATTGGCTGGACCCAGCAACGGTATCAGACGCGACCAATCAATCTGTTTCGGTGGAAACTGGCCACTGTGATAATGAACTGGCTGCTTTTTTGCTCTACCCACAGGATTTCTCTTTTCATACCGAAAGCATACTGGCGGTCACATTCTCCTCGAATAGCGGACATTCGCAAGCCTCAAATCGCCGGACCAATTACGCACCGACGGGTTGGGCGACGGGTGCCGGTTGGGCTTTGCGGGTTTTGCCGGCCTGTTCGACCATTTTTGTGGCGTCTTCGAAGCGGACGGAGATCGGGGTCGATACGCCCGGTTGCTGCATTGTCAGGCCGTAAATCTGGTCGGCCATTGCGATGGTCCGCTTGGCGTGCGTGATGATGATGAACTGACTTGTATCGAGGAAATCGCGGACGAGTTTGACGAACCTTCCGGTGTTCTGTTCGTCGAGGGCTGCATCGACCTCGTCCAGCAGGCAGAAGGGTCCGGGTCTGGCCTTGAAGAAACTGAACAGCAGCGCCAATGCCGTCATGGTCTTCTCGCCGCCGCTCAGCAGCGACAATGCCCTCAATTCCTTTCCGGGGGGGCGGGCGACGATTTCGATACCGCTTTCCAGAACGTCTTCCGGATCGGTCAGCAGGATGTCGGCCTTCCCGCCGCCGAAGAGTTTGCGGAACAGTTCGTTGAAGTGAGACCGGACGGCCTGGAACGACTCCTCGAACCGCTTTCGGCTCTCGATGTTGATGCGTTTTATCAAGTTGGCCAATTGTTTCTGAGATTCGCGGATGTCGGCGGTCTGTTCGGAGAGGAAACCCTCTCGCTGCTGCAACTGCTCCTGTTCGTCGATGGCGTCGAGGTTGACGTTCCCAAGCCGGTCGATCTTCCCGCGCAGTTCGGTGATTTCGTTCTTGACGGCCTCCCAGTCCCGCTGCTCGTCGTGAGTGTAGTCGGCGTAGGATTCGGGCAGGTCGATGTTCATTTCCTCGGAAGTCCGCGAGATGAGGTCTTCGATACGGACTTCGATCTCTCCCAGGCTGACGCGCAGGTCGCCTGAACGGGCTGAATGGTCTTCGTGCTTTTTGCGCTCGTCGATGAGTTGTTTTTTGATTTCGCCGATGCGCTCGCGAAGCGTCCGGCAGGAAATGGAGATTTCTTCGGTGTCTCTGGACAGTTCGCCCTTTTGCTTGACTGCCGTTCGGATGTTTTCCTGCGCTTCTGCGGCCCCGGTTTCGGCTTCGGTTCGACGGATGCGTGTCTGGTTGATTTGCTCTCGCAGTTCTGCCAGTTCTCGTTTCAGCGATTCGCCCTGCTGGTTCAGCCTCTGGACGGTTTCCTGTCCAGCCGAGTGCTTTTGTCTCGCCGACGCCAAGGCGATCTGTGCGGCTGTGGTCTCTGACGCTAATGTCTCCTGTTTTTGAGTCGCTTCGGTCAGTGCCTCGCCCAGGCGTGCGACTTCGGCTTCGCGCCGACTTTGTGCGGACTCGAGTTCGGCCGCCGAGGTCTTACCCTGACGCTCACGGGTCAAAGCCGATTCAATTTCATCCGCCAGATGACGGACCTCGTCGGCCACCAGCGGCGCTTCGCGGTGGAGTTCGGAAATCTGCTCATCAAGACGGTCCAGAAGAGACTGGTATGAGACCCGTTCGGTATTTGCTTCATAAACAGCCGTTCGCAGAGCGCCTGCGAGGTCGTCCAGATGCTTTTGTTCGGAGCGGGCTTTTTCCAGTTGTCGGGAGAGTTCATCGACGCGGGTCTGGTTTTCGCGCAATTTCCGGTCAACATCAGTCAGTTCGCTCTTTTGCCAGATTGGTCCGGCGTGGTTGTTGTGGCCTTGTCCGTCGGATTTCGCAGCCAATCGCACTCTACCGTCGTTTTCCAGGACATCGCCGGCGGCGGTTACGAACCGCCAATCACCCCTGAGTTTTCCGGACAGGTCAAACGCGTCCGAAAGCGTCCCGACCAGAAGCGTCCTTGCCAGAAGTCTTTCGATTACAGGCTGGACCCGCTCGTCATTGCATCGCAGAAGTTCGGACGCGCGGGCAATGATACGGTCGTCGGCGGGCGTATCATGTGTGTCGGCCTGCGGTACGCGGTCAAGGCAGATGAATTCGACGCCGTCGGCGTCTCCGGCGATTTGCCTGATCTGCTCGGCCGATTCGGTAACTTCCGCGCCGGTGGCGGCGATAAGCCACTGACCGGACAGTCCCAGCGCCGCTTCGATCACGCCGGCGTTATCGACGTCGGTCTCAATAAAATCGCCCAGCGTGCCCAGGACGAACGGTTTGTCGGCGGCCAGAACCCGTCGAACGCCCTCGCCAAGCCCCTCGCCGCGACGACGCATCTGCTCCAGAACGCTCCGACGGGAAACAAGCCCGCTGTGCGCCTGTTGGGCTTCGGAAAGATTGGTCTGGATGCGCTTCTCGTCGTCAGCGCCGGCGGTGATATTCTGCTGGGTCGCGTCGAGCCTGGTCTGCGAATCATTCAGGACGGTTTCGGCTTCGGATAGTTTCGCGTGTGCAGCCGATCGTCGGGCGAGAATCTCTTCGAGTGATTTGGCGATTTCCTCGCTCCGCCCGGTAAGTTTCTCTCGTCGGGCGTGGAGGTTTTCACGATGGAGGCTGTGGGTGTTAATTTCATTGTGCAGTTGTGCGGTGCGTCGGAGCAGGTCGATTGTACCGTTCTTCTCATCTTCGAGTTGTTGGCGAATCTGTCGGACCGCTTCGGTTGCCACCGTTGAAACGCCGCTTACCGATTCGGCTCGCCGGGTAAGCCCGGTAAGTTCTTCGGTAACGGCTTCGAGTTGTTCGCTCGCGTCGGCGGATTCCTGCTTATTGGAAGCGGTTTTCGCTTCGAGTTGCTCACAGCGCGAACTGTCCGATGCGATAGCGTCGGACAGTTCGTCCGCCCTCACCGAAAGCATCTGCCCGCGTTGTTTAGCCGCGATTATCAGGCCTTCAAGTTCGGAGATTTTCCCTTCCAGGTCGTGTGCTTTTTGCGTCAGGTCGGACAGTTCCGTCTCCGTGCTCGTCTCGGACGCCTCAAGGCGACCTATTTGCGCCGTTATGTTGGCCAGTGCGTCTGTAAGCGTATCGACCTGGGTCTGCACGTCGCGCCGCCGACCGACGAGGTCGTGGTATTGTGCCAGGCAAAACAGGCTGCGCAGTTCGCTCAGACGCTCGCTGTATTTCTGGTAATTACGGGCCTTACCGGCCTGGTACTTGATGGAACGAAGACGCTTGGCGACTTCGGCAAGAATATCCGTCAGTCGAAGGAGGTTCTGCTCGACCCGTTCGAGCCGGCGGATGGCTTCGGCCTTGCGGGCCTTGTATCGACTGATTCCCGCTGCCTCGTCGAATACCATCCTGCGGTCGGCCGACGAAGCCTGGAGGAACGCTCCGACCCTTCCCTGCTCGATGAGGCTGTATCCTCCGACGCCGGTGTCCATGAACATTTCACGAATGTCTTTGAGTCGGACGACCTTTCCGTTCAGGAGGTATTCGCTTTCGCCGCTACGATAGAGTTTGCGTGCGACGGTGATTGTGTGTTCGCCGGTCTTTTCGGCGTCATCGCCGACGGGGACGTACGTGCCGTTGGGCGAATCCGCTGTGCCTGGAAAATCGGATGCACATTTGAAGATGAGCGTTACTTCGGCGTATCCGCTTGAACGTCGCTGGGCGGTTCCGCTGAAGATAACGTCCATCATCCCGTCGCCCCGGAGGCTCTTGGCCGATTGCTCGCCAAGGACCCACTTGAACGCATCGACGAGATTGCTTTTCCCGCATCCGTTGGGTCCGACCACGCACGTTACACCGTCGTTAAAATCAAATTTGGTCTTATTGGGGAAACTTTTGAACCCGAATAATGTCAGGGCTTTTAACTTCATAAATAACATCCTTCCATGGCGTTTTAGCAGTTTTTCAAGATTGAGAATGCGAGCTCGGGTCGGTTTTTCGACATAGAGACGCAGGCGGCTGTTCGCCGTCCCAAGGGGAGGAACAGAGAAATAAAGAGTCTTTTTTTTCTCTCTGAATCTCTGTGTCTCTGTGTCGCAACATGTTTTACTCCGGTGATTAACTCACAGATTCAATCGTTGAGGTTCTACCAGTCCATCCGTATTATTAGTCATCCGGCATATCCGACCTGCCGGCAGCGGGGACCGAACTATAGATTCTGCGTAGCGTGTCGCTGCGTTGAAGGACGAATTTGGCGGATATGTGCTCTTGTTTGCATAGCCCGTGAAGTATGCCCACCACCTGAGAATAAGTAAATCCCAGACCTTCGATGCGTCCGTCCAGTCCTTTGGTAGGCCGCGAACCCAGGGTCCTGATAAATTCAGTTACTTCCGGTTCGACGTAAAACGGATCGCTCTGCCTTTGCGTACCGGGAACCTTGCGATAAACCATGATCTTCTTGTCTCTGCCGGAGGCGTCTATCGTAACGAGTTCATCGTCGGGACAGTAGAACAGCGGTCGTTTCAGTCTGATACCGCGTCCGAACAGGACGACCCTGGGTTTTCCCGTTACCGTCGTGTAGATTATGTAATCGCCGTCGGTTTCCACCTCGTCAACAGTGAACTGACCCGATATGTCCCACCGACGAATCACACCGCGAGAACCGTGTCTCAGCAAGGCTTCGTAAGCCGCCACCCTCAATAGTATGTTTTGGCTTGAAAGCAAACGCTTGAGCGTTTGCAGACTCTGGGCGAATCGCCTGGCATGTCCGAGTTCCTCCACAGCCGGTATCCGGAACGGAGAGCTGGCGTGATTTGCGATACGAACCATAACGTCAGCCGCCATTCTATCGTTGAGTCTCAGCCCGGCCCTGGTGGCATAGAACGCCACCGTCGGATTAGACGAGACGTAGAGTTTGCGAATAACGGGAAGGACCTGTCTTCCTGCCGCCTCCCACACCAGCGAGATGTCTTCGTACCTTGCCGTTGGAAGCAGTATGTCGCGTGCGAGACGGCGAACATATTTTTCTTCGCTGCCGCTTTGACCCGAAACATAAACGTGCATCACCAGACGGAGAAAACGGATGTAATCATCACGGTATGCGCGGGGGATTTTCAATTCGATCATTGAGGGCGTCTTGGCGACAGCCACCTGCTGGCCTTCGCCGAATCGCTGATTAATCCGGCGTTGTATCAGGCGTGATATGCGGTAGTCCGCGCGGCGCAGTTCCAGACGCACGGGACGGGAGACGGTTACCACCCCGCCATTGAGAATACGCCCCGCGCGGAGACGCGCCTGAGCGCCTTCTTTGGTGCGGTCGATAAACGGATTAACAAATACCGCTCCGCGACTCAGAGCGAGCGTCTTGCTCTTGGCGGCGCTACCGGCTGACGTAATCATCGACGTGTGCATCTCGGTGGTCATCAGTATCCCGCCTTCCAGACTGTCTGTCTGCGTTCTCGGAAGGGCCTCGACGCGAACGTCGAACCGCGTACCGACCGGCGCAGCCGGGGGGATAAATCCGCTGATAACAACCACGGCGGTATCCTTATCGGACAGTATCCGTGCAGGCGTAACGTGCCCGGTACCGGATGTGCGAGAACCGATCTTGTATTTGCTCATTTGCTTGACCAGGTATTTGCGCAGGTAGCTTGGAACCTCTGACGAACCGTTATCGCCGAGTGCGATAACCACGCCGGGACCCCTGACCAGCATAGCGTTTCCGCCAACCAGGTCGGCATAACCAGCCACCGTCTCGGCGATACCGGAAGGAAGAACCGCTCTGCGGGGCCCGGTCGGGACACGCTTGGGCTTACCGTTGCACCCAATCAAAGCGACAAGGATGCAACACGGAATGACAATCGTCGAAAACCCTCTATTAAGCATGATCATCCTACCTGCCTTGATGTTACCCATCAGGTCTGCCCGAAAATAATTATCGGACCTTGCTCAACGCACGCTTGAGCGTATATATCGGCCCGTAAGGCCCGCACTATACCAGACACAACAGAATCTAACCGCTTACCACAACAATGTCAACACACGCAGGGGACGAATTTTCGAAAGTGATAGCGTAAAGAATTGTGTGTAAGTTTGAAGCCCTGGGCACTGCCCAGGGATAATATGCCCAAACTTACACACAATTCTTTACGCTATCTTCGAAAGTGCATCTGTTGACAAAATTCACTATCTGTGCTATCATAATGCTAGCATCCGGTTTTGGCAGGAGAATGATATGGCCCAGATATTGGTTCGCAACTTGAATCCGGACATTGTCGATCGCCTGAAGATGCGGGCTGAAGAAGATGGCCGTTCCCTTCAATCCGAGGTGAAGGCGATCCTTGAGCAGGCGGCCGAAGCGCCAAAAGTCAATATGACCAGGGCCCGTGAACTCATAGAAGAGATCGGCAGCCGGTTCAGGGGGCGCAAGTTTCCCGACAGTACCAAACTGATCCGCGAAGGTCGGGACCGGTGAACATACGTATCGTGGACGCATCCGTGGCGGCGAAGTGGTTCGCTGATGAACAGTTCGCCGATGACGCCCGTCGCCTCATCAGCGAGGACAACCAACTCCACGTCCCCGACTTTTTCCTGCTGGAGATGGACAACGTTCTGGTCAAGTGGATTCGGCGAGGTCTGATCACGGAACCGGAAGGCCGGGACGTTCGGTCGGTCCTAAGGCAGTTACCCATTTATACGCATCCGACCGGCGAACTACGGGACTTTGCCTATTTCATTGCCAATGCTACTCTGCGAAGTAGATCGCCACGTAGCACAAGCCGGACCGGGTGCAGTTTCTATGACTGTCTCTATCTCGCCCTGACCGCCCTGCTGGACGGACAAATGGTAACCGCCGATCGTCGCTTCTACGAGGCAATGTCAACCGGTCCGTTTGACAAACACCTCCTTTGGGTCGAGGATTAAACCGGCGTGAAAAGTTCGTCCATCTTCGCAGCGACGTCGTCGGCCTGCATGAGCGTCTGTCCTATCAGGACGGTATTGACGCCGGCATCGGCGAGCCGGAGCGTATCGTTCCGCGTCTTGATTCCCGATTCGCTCACGAGCGTCCGCAGGTCGCCCACAAGTTCGGCCAGGCGGAGAGTCGTGGCGATGTCCGTCTCGAACGTCGTCAGATCGCGGTTGTTGATTCCGAGCAGGCTGTATGACGCATGAGGGAAACCGATCATCGACCGGATGCGCATGAAGTTGTCGGTTCCGTGGGTTTCCACCAGGCAGGTGAGTTTCAGCGACGCAGCCAGTATCATCAGGTCGGTCAGTTCGCCGGGCATGAGGCACTCGGTTATCAGTAGTATCGCGTCGGCCCCGGCTAAGCGACTTTGCCAGACCTGGTACGGGTCGATGATGAAGTCCTTTCGCAGGACCGGAAGGCTGACGGCCTGTCGGACGGCGCGGAGGTCGTCGAGCGAACCGCTGAAGTATTGTTCGTCGGTCAGTACGCTGATGGCGTCGGCTCCGGCGTCTGCGTACTTTCGGGCGATTCGGGCCGGATCGAAATCGGGGCAAATCACCCCGGCTGACGGTGAAGCCTTTTTGACCTCGGCGATGACGTTGAGGAGTTTTTCGGGCTTGTGTGTACATGCGGTGAAGAAGTTCCGCACCGGCGGCGCGGCGGCGATACCGGCCTGGAGTTGCTCGATCGGACGGTCGCGCTTGAGGCGGGCGATTTCTTTCCGCTTGGTTTCGACGATTCGGTCTAATATATTCCCTGCCACGAGTGTTACGTTAAAAGGCAACCGAAACTATGTCAAACGGTTTAGTTTCTCTGATATTGGCTTCGACGACGCATCCGTCGAACGACGAGGCATTGACAGGCTGGATGCTTGTGCTTCTGGCGATGGGGGTCTGCACGTTTTCAGCCTGGGTGTTCGTCCGCATACTCCGTCCGGGAAAGTTCCTTCTCCCAGACACGCCGGGCCGACCTAACTCGCTGCATATCCTGCACATATTCGGGGTGTACCTTGCGCACGTGGTTGTCGGTTGGCTGGCGATATTGGCCATAGCGGCTTGGCAGGGCGTCAAGCTGGTACCGGACGAACCCATTCCGATGACTGTGGGGCTTCCGGCAACGGGCGTCAGATTGGTGGTTCTTATCGTTGGGGTGGTGGTTGTGGCGTCGATGGCGTTTCCCGGTGGCATGAGGCGCGGGTTGGGACTCAGCACCCGCAGATGGTTCAGCGATACGGGACGGGCGATTGTCGGGTTTCTGGCGATCCTTCCGTTGTGTATCGCGGCGATGCTATTGATGGGATACCTGATTAAGAATGGCATTCTGCCAATCAAGTCAACGGAGCATCCCGCCCTCGTGTTCATTCGTCAGGCGCCGGTGGCGTGGGTGGTCGCGGTGTTCGCCGTTACGGCTATCCTGGCGCCGCTCGGGGAGGAGTTATTTTTTCGCGGGCTTGTCCAATCGCTGCTTCGCAAGCACCTCGGCGGTCCCTGGCCGGCGATTCTGGCGACGTCGGTCATCTTCGCAGCCATTCATGCGCCAATCTACAAGGACATGCCCGCGCTTTTCCTGCTGAGTGTGGCATTGGGGTACAACTACGAGCGGACGGGGCGATTGCTCAGTCCGATACTCATGCACACCATATTCAATGCCGTGATGCTTTGGGGTGTGTTGGGTTAAAGAAGAAAAAGAAGAAAAGATAGCGGGATTATGGGGATTACGGAATTACAGGGATTTTGATTTTTCTAAAAGAAACTAAAAGAAACAGAATCCCTGTAATCCCTGTAATCCCGCTATCTTCTTTCGGAGAAGGTTGGGGCGTTCGTGATAATTCGCGCATAAAAAAAGACTGCCGGTGCGGGGAATCCGGCCTCCTCGCCGAATCTCCGCACCCCAGCAGCCTTCATAAAATACCCTCTCGTTTGCCTCTCCAGTAAATCCAGGCAAAGGGTCGATGAGCCTCCCGTCCGGTGGCATGAGCATTGCTCCCGGACAGAGTCCATTACTGAAACTATTGTACGCCGAACCGGTAATTTTGTCAAGGTGAAATCTGATTTTTCCGGCATGTGCGTTTCAATCGAGAATCGGATCGAAATGGAGCGTGAGCGTACCGTCATTGATTACCACGTCGGTAATCAACAGTTGATGCCTGACATCATCACCCGGCCACGTTACTTCCGGCCTGATTGCCTGGGCGTCAAGCATATCCACTACCGCTCGCAGCAACCTGGCGGCATCTTTCGTCGAAGCGGCAGACGAACCACCGTCATTATTATTTGTCCGCCCTATCAGTTTCTGCAACTTTCCGCGAAGTCGCCGAATCCGGTCTTCCAGCCATGCTTTCGGGATGGGTAATACGCCAATGCGAATGGCGAGAATTTCCATTTTCATGTCGCCTTCGTCGTCGAAGACAAACTTCAGGTCCACACTGATGATCTTATCGTACTGTGTGGACTCGACCATCAGCGTCAGCACGCCGTCGTTCATCAAGACCAACGGTCCGCGAAAACCCGCCTTCGCCAGTTTCGCCGTCGCATACACCGGTTTGGAATTAATGGATGCGATCTGGTCCATCGACACGAGGTACCAGTTGATCTCGTCGGCGGTAACCTTGAAAGTGAACGGTTTGCCCGCGCCACCGTACACGCTGAAATCGCCGTACAATTTCATGAAGTGCCGTCGCTGGGGGCCTTCACGGTTTTCACGCTCTGCCTGTTCGTTCAATTCGGTCAGTCTGATAACTCGCTGCTGCGCCTCGCGGTAATCGGACGGGACCCGGTCGGCCAGGCCGAAGAGCAACGCGACGGTCAAAACCGCCGTTGTCAGCAGTATTATAATCGCCCTGCGAATGTTCCTGCGAACTCTCATAACCCTTTTGGTAGTGAACAATGAACCATATGTCAACAGCAACTCTGGCGGACACCGCCGGCGTTGGCCTACAATGAGACAATCGCACCTATGCCGAAACCTGATTTAAAACGCGAGCGTTTGCACCTTACCGGACAGGTCCAGGGCGTTGGCTTTCGCCCTTACGCCTGGCGTCTTGCCGCTACGGAAGGGCTGACCGGATTCGTCGTCAATGACGCCTCCGGTGCTACAATCGAAGTGCAGGGCAGCACCGACGCGATTGACCGGTTCGTCCGTCGGATTCCGGCGGAACTTCCGCCGCTTGGGCAGGTGCACGAATGCCGGCGGAAAAATTTGCCGCTTCAGCCTGATGAAAAAAACTTCGAAATCCGCTCCAGTAGCGGCGGGGAATTGACTGACGCGCAGGTTACGCCCGATACCGCCACATGCGACGATTGCCTGGCTGAATTGTTCGATAAATCCGACCCGCGATACCGCTACCC
>JAUVIQ010000226.1 GCA_030592655.1 Planctomycetales bacterium
GAACTGCCTGCGAGACGCAGACAATACGATCGCACCGGCCCGCCGTCATTCGCGCCCAGGCGTACTGCCAAGGCCTGAAACGTCCCTCCGCCACGTGGACGGTATGAACCAGATTCCGTACCCCAACCAGCCCGGCGGCGATACGCCCCACGAAATCGGCGTGGAAAAGGTGCGTGTGGAGCAGGTCGATCCGCTCGCGTCGGAGCAGTTTCACCAGCCTCGGAAGAACGGAAACATCGAGTTTATTTCGCGCGTCCAGAACCGTAACGCCGATACCCGCCCGTTCAAGCCAATCGGCGACCGCTCCGCCGCGAAGAGCAGCGACCTGCACGTGAAACCTGTTTCGGTCAAGTCGTCGCGCCAGTTCATAGACGCACCGCTCCGCCCCTGCCGGCTGAAGTTCGGTAATCAATTGGCATATCCGCAAACGCTTCACGAAGATAATGTACCATCACTCGCGCCGAGCACACTTGAAAAATCCGCGCTGCCTCGTTACATTCCCCTGACAATGAATGAGAAACTTACCACAGACAAAGCGATGATCCTTGCTCGCGGGCTTGGTACGCGGATGCAGAAGCAGACCGACGACATCAAACTCGATGCCGCAACCGCCGACCTTGCCGCCAGGGGCGCTAAAGGAATGATTACCGTCGGGTCGGGCAGACCGTTCCTGGATTACTCGATTCAGGCGTTGATGGACGCCGGTATCCGCGACATTTGCCTTGTCGTCGCGCCGGGGCCATCGATGTTGCGGAGTTATTACAAAGCCGTCAGCGAAAACCTGCCCGATACCCGGATTTCATTCGCCGTTCAGGACGAACCGCTCGGAACCGCCCACGCCGTAGCGTCAGGAAGGCAATGGGCTGACGGAAAACCGTTTATCGTCGTCAATTGCGATAATTTCTACACGCCTGCCGCCATTCGCGCGCTGATAACCTCGTCTGCGCCCGCGACGGTCGCCTTCGAGCGCCAAGCCCTGATCGCCAATAGTAACATCCCAGCCAAGCGTATCCGCCGGTTCGCCGTGATCGATCTCGACAAGTCCGGATGCCTCCGCAAAATCGTCGAAAAGCCCGATAACCCCGACGATTACACACTCGACGGGAAACTCTACGTCTCGATGAACTGCTTCTGCTTCACCGCCGACATCTTCGACGCCTGCGACGCGATCGAGCCGGACCCCATCCGAAAAGAGTACGAACTTCCGACAGCCGTGCAATACACAATCGAACAAATGGGCCTGACTTACCAAGCCGTCAAATGCACCGAAGGCGTCCTGGACATGACCGGACGGGGCGACATCGAATCGGTCCGCCGACTACTAGCCGACCACGAGGTCCGCTTTCCCGCGCCGGAAAAAAAGGAGTAAGTTATTTTCATGGGTGGCACCTTCATTGTCTGGACATACAAATAAAAATGAAAAATCTTGAGACAAGTTATGACATGCCTGAATGACCTCATCAATAGCGAGGACTCACTGATGCAGCGAGCCGCCGCTGTACTGGCTGAACGGTTCGGCGTATCGCGGAACGCCGATGCCGTCGGCGCTTTCGTTCCCGGACGGGTCGAGGTCCTCGGAAAGCACACAGACTACGCCGGCGGGCGAAGCCTGCTGATGACGGTCGCCAAAGGCTTCCGACTCGTCGCAGCCGGGCGGGACGACAACATTATCCGCATCACCGCAGGTCCGACATTCGACGACGTTCGGGAATTCGCCTATGGCCAGAGCCCTCCGCACGAACCGGGGCACTGGGTCAATCACGTCTCGACGGTCGGACGCCGCCTGGCCGCCAACTTCGGCGACCTCCGCGGCGCTGACATCGCCTTTATCTCCGACCTGCCAATCGCCGCCGGGATGAGTTCGTCGAGCGCACTGATCGTCGCGGTCTTTCTGGGCCTGGCCGAAATCAACCGCTTGGACGAGACGGAAATTTACCGCCATAACATACACTCGAACATCGACCTGGCGGGATACATCAGTTGCGTGGAAATGGGCGGCACGTTCGGAACTCTCGCCGGCCAAGCCGGCGTGGGAACATTCGGCGGAAGCGAAGACCACACCTCAATGCTCTGCTGCAAACCGGATACGCTTTCGCAGTTTTCGTTCGCTCCGTCCGTCTTCGAGCGCGAGATACCCTTCCCCGTCGAAATGGAAATGGCAATCGCCTCCTCCGGCGTCGAAGCCGTCAAAACGGGACCGGCCCTTGAGAAATACAACCTCGCCTCGATTCGCGCACGCAAAGCGGCTGAAGCCTATAACCGCTCCGCCGGTACGCAGTGTAAAAACCTCCGCGATGTAGCCATTCACGCCGGAGAAGACGGACTTTCCGTCGCAATGGACGCCATCGGACGAGGCGCAACCGACGAAGACGCCGGCCTGGATTTACCCGGACGTTTCGAGCAGTTCTACCGCGAGGACCAGCAGATAATCCCCGCCGTCGGCGACGCCATCTCATCAGGGAACCTTGAAAACATCGGCGAACTTGTCGATTCCTCGCACGCAGGCGCGCGGGCGGGGCTGAAGAACCTTATCGGCGAAACGGATTTCCTCCAGCAATCCGCCCGGAAACTCGGTGCAATCGCATCCTCCTATTTCGGGGCGGGCTTCGGCGGGAGCGTATGGGCGATGATTAACAAAGACAAGGCCGAGGAATTCCTCGCCGCATGGGAACAAACATACGCAAAGCATTTCGGCGAACCGGCGAAACGGGCGGAGTTCTTCATCACCGAACCCGGCGAACCGGCGCACATCGTATAAGGACAGGGACTAGGGATTAGGGACTTGGGGAAAACAGAAAAACAAGAACCTGAAACTGGTTGATTGGTAAATCAGTTTTAAGTTCCGTTTTTTCTGTTTTTCACAAGTCCCTAATCCCTAGTCCCTGTCTGTTATATTTGCATTTGATTACAAAAACCGTTATCATGTTTCGGATACAGTTCTCAGAAGTATCCCTCGCCACGGCGAGTCTCCGCGTCGCTACGACCTGGATAACTGAAACCCGAACCGAAAGGAGATATACGTAGTGTCAGATAACGCAAAATACCCGCTCCAGAACGTTGACGAACCTAATCTTTACCGCGACATCTTCCCGTACACCGAATTGCCCCGGATGCCGTTCGACGGTAAGAGCGTCCCGATGAACCGTGCGCCGAAGGTCTGGATAACGGACACGACCTTCCGCGACGGCCAGCAGGCGCGCCCGCCGTACACGGTGCAACAGATCGTCGATATATATTCGCTGATGCACAAACTTGCCGGCGGAAGCGGACTGATCGCCGCAAGCGAGTTTTTTCTCTACTCAAAGCGCGACCGACAGGCCGTTGATAAATGCCGCGAACTCGGATTCGAGTTTCCACAGGTTACAGGCTGGATTCGCGCCGTCAAAAGCGATTTCAAACTCGTAAAGGATATGGGGCTGACCGAGACGGGCATACTGGTCTCGTGCAGCGATTATCACATCTTCCTGAAACTCAAAAAGAACCGCAGGCAGGCGACGGAAATTTACCTGGATGTCGTCAAGGCCGCTCTCGACGCCGGTATCACGCCGCGATGCCACTTCGAGGACATCACGCGAGCGGACTTTTACGGATTCGTGGTTCCGTTCGCC
This sequence comes from Planctomycetales bacterium, assembly GCA_030592655.1. Lineage (GTDB taxonomy): Bacteria > Planctomycetota > Phycisphaerae > SM23-33 > SM23-33 > JAUWNJ01. The sequence continues at coordinate 3,609 of JAUVIQ010000226.1, forward strand.
ATAGAGTTGATGAAACTGCGCGAGCAATACGGTATGGACGTGAAAATCCGCCTGTGCGACACGCTCGGTTTCGGCGTACCCTGGCCTGAAGCCGCCCTGCCACGAAGCGTACCGAAACTCATTCATGGCCTGATCCACGACGCTGGCGTTCCGGGCGAACTGATGGAGTGGCACGGGCACAACGACTTCCACAAGGTCGTCGTCAATCCCATAACGGCCTGGCTCTACGGCTGTGCCGGGTGCAACGGGGCGCTTCTGGGGACCGGAGAGCGGACCGGAAACACGCCCGTCGAGGCGATGGTAATCGAGGCCGCTCAATTCAACGGCGAACATACCCCCGGCGTCGATTACGCTGTCATCACCGAAATCGCCGAATACTTCGCCCGCGAAATCGACCACGTACTCCCGCATAACTTCCCGCTGGTCGGGCGGGATTTTAACGTTACCCGCGCAGGAATCCACGCCGACGGACTGCTCAAAAGCGAAGAGATTTACAACTGCTTCGATACGTACAAACTCCTTGGTCGATCCGCCGGCGTCGCCATCACCGACAAAAGCGGAGCGGCTGGGATAAAACACTGGATCGAACAGCATTTCGACCTGGACGTCCCCAAAGACGACTCGCGCCTCCTTGCGATGCGCGACCACGTCGATGCCGAATACGAAGCCGGAAGAACCACCGCCATCAGCGACGACGAAATGCACGAATGGTACCACGAAGCATTCGACGACTCGTAGGCTGGACCGGGACCGAAGGGACGAGACCCACCTTTTCTCTCAAAACGAAAAAGCAAAACCATGATTGTCAGAAGCGAATCAATTAACCCGATCGATTTCCAAGGCCTGGAAATCCTCGACTATACCGCAGGCCGGGACACAAGTTCATCCCTGGCGGTGATAACCGTCCCGCCCGGCGGCCGGCATCCGGAGGCATGGTCCAAACGCTCCGACAAGTACTACTACGTCATCTCCGGC
>JAUVIQ010000175.1 GCA_030592655.1 Planctomycetales bacterium
GGTCGGTGTGGCTACGACTACGCCGTCGCCCATGTAGCTTGCGATGTGGTCGTCGTCCCGGCTGATTCGCATCACGATCATCCGGAAGGGCGCTCCTGCCGAGATAACCACGTCATTCGCCGCCGGTGAGGAAAAGGATTTTTCGCCTTCACCCACCCCGACCTGAAGCATCATTCGCCCAACGGGGCGAATTTTCCCCGACAGGACGTCCGGCAGGTGTTCGGTCATCTGCTCGACGCTGAAATCGGCGAGGAATCCGAGTTTTCCCATGTTAACGCCCATCATGGCGATACCCGACGGCGCCAACCGCCGGGCCGACGCCAGGAGCGTACCGTCGCCGCCGAAGACGATGCACAGGTCAGCCTGAACACCGCTAAGGTCTTCGGCGCCCAGCACGTCAATCACGCCGACAACCTCAGCCTGTTCGGCAAACCAAGGCCGAAGCGATTCTACCTGCTCGGCAGCGCCTTGCTTGTCCCTGTTGACGATGATGAGAATTCGCTTATCAGGCATGGCGGTATGGTAACATAAACAGGAGCGTGGGAATAGGGATTAAGGATTAAGAACTAGATAGGGCAGCGTTGTAGTCATCTACGATTTGCCCAACCAGACGGACCCGCTCGATGTCGCCGGTCGAGGAGATTTCGTCGCTTATACCAAGGATGAGCCTGGGGGCAAACAGGTCGATGACCTTTTTCGTGCATTCGGTTAGCACGTCGGGCCCGAAGGTCTGATCGAAGTAGATGGCCGGGATACCGTCGAGCAGGAACATTTGATCGCCCAGCGCAGCCTTGATTTCCTCCAGTGTTACGTCGCCCTGCGGGACGGGAGTGATGGCTTCGATACCGTCCAGTCCGGTTTCTCCGGCATAGGGAAGGAGCGGTTTGCAGTTTCCGTCCCAGTGTGCGTGGACGAACTTTCCAGCCGAGTGCAGCCGCTCACAGCGATGCTGATAGGCAGGCAGGACATACTTCTCGAAGAGGTTTGGTGGGAGCGTGCCGCTGTGAATGTTGTCGCCGAAATTGATGATCTTGATCGGCGAGGCGTTGATTACATCAATCAGCCGGTCGTGGCATTCGTTCAGGGCTGCAAAGTATTTTTCCACCTCTGTCGGCCAGTCGTATAGAGCGAAGACGGCGTCTTCGACGCCCATGGTGTCAACGTAGAGGTCCTGGACGGTTACGCGGGGCATGTATATAGTCGGCGCGCCCAACCCGCTCCATTCAGCCAGAAGATGATCGTAGGTTTGCTGGTTCCATTTCCACGAGGCATGCTCTGCCCGCCAGGTGGCCACGCGCGCGTCGGCGGCGTTGCAGATCGGCCACTTGACGGTAGCAGGCGATGGATGATTCGACGACTGACGGTACACCGCCCGCTGAGTTCCGACGGGCGTTTCCCAGGTTATCTCGCGGTCGGTCTGGTTAATCTGCCGCTCGGCCACCTTGACGCGTGTATCTTCCACACGCTCGAAGCAGGCGTTGAACTCGTAAATGCGGTTGGAGCACTGAAGGTGGCGATACATTTCCACATAGGTCATCTGGTCGTACGGTTCGGGGAGCGGCTGGTCATTGAATTTCTTGTCTGTCCACCAGCATTGTATTCTCGGTTGCCAGATGATTCTGCCGCCGGTCCGGCCAAAGGCGACGTCGAGGTTGAATTGTGTAAGGTCCAGATTGGCGTGGTCGGTCGGTTGCGATGACATAAAATCAATCCTTCGATGGGTGAGGAGTGTCTGGTCTTTATTGTTGCATGTCCGGCGGGAAAGAATACACTCAACCGGCACTGGTAACAAGGACTTGCAAGGTGAAATGAAGGTTGTTGCGATTATTCCTGCGAGGTACGGCTCGACGCGATTGCCGGGCAAGCCGCTGCTGGACAAGACGGGCAAGCCGTTGATTCAGCACGTCGTCGAAGCCGTCCGGCTGGCTGGGCGAATCGAGTCTGTCTATGTCGCCACCGACGACGAGCGGATCGCCGAAGCCGTCCACGACTTCGGCGGAGAGGCGATTATGACACGCACCGATCACGCCAGCGGAACCGACCGCCTGGCAGAAGCCGCCGATACACTCGACCTGGCTGACGATGACATCGTTGTCAACGTCCAGGGCGACGAGCCGGAGATCAAACCGGATGATATCGACCGCCTCGTATCGCTACTGGTGGAATCGGCTGCACCGATGGCAACGCTTGCTGCACCGCTGGATTCCGATGCCGCCGAAAAACCCGATAACGTCAAGGTCGTTCTTGCCTCCGACGCATCGGCTATGTATTTTTCCCGCGCAAAAATCCCCTACGACCGCGACGGTTTGGGTATTCAATACCTGCTGCACTTGGGTATTTACGCGTATCGAAAGAAATTCCTGCTGGAGTTTGCGTCAATGCCTCCGACGCCGGCTGAACAGGCGGAAAAACTCGAGCAGTTGCGGGCATTGGAGAACGGCTACCGCATCGCCGTATCTGTGGTCGCTTCGGCAGTGCCCGGTATAGATACGATGGACGATTACGAAACATTCGTGGCGCGGACGAAACAGTAAGCCGGGTCGACAATTGCATTTTTATCCGAAAATGGGTATCTGTAGCATTTATGAAACAAACAGAGGAGCGAATATGAGCGAGAAAGAGTCTCAAGAGGGCGACAAGCCCAAAATCATCGTTGATGAGGACTGGAAAGACCAGGCCCAGGTCGAGAAACAGAAACTTGCTGAGGCGGAAGAATCCGTCCCCGCTGGTGGTGAGGCAGGGAAAGGGGCAAGAGAAATTCCTCCGGCGAGTTTTTCCGTACTGGTTACGAGTCTTGTTACGCAGATTCTTTTCGCCCTCGGCGCAGTCGAAGACCCGCAGACCAAAAAACGCTACATGGACCTGAACCTGGCCAAGCATAACATCGACATGCTGTCGGTGCTGGAAGAAAAGACCAGCGGAAACCTTACGGAGCAGGAGAAGAAGTTGCTGGATTCAGCCCTTTACGAAGTGCGAATGGCATACGTTCAGGTGGCCCAGGCGTCGGGAGGTTGATTATGCGTTATACCAGGATGTTATTGACGGCATTGTCGCTTGCGATTGTCGCTTTGGCGATTACGGGATGTGATACGTCGGCAACCTTTCCATTCGATTACGATACCGTCTGGAACGCCGCTGTCGGCGAAGCCATTGTCTGGAAGCCCGACCTTATCTACGACGATAAACACCCATACCGGGTTTGTTGTACGAGGACTGACCTGTCCGGAAAAACGGAAATAAAATACGACCTGGAGGTTACAAAGGATATCAACCCCTTCGCCCGACGTCCCAGTACGAAGGTCTCTGTCAGCATGCGCCGGACCAAACCGTCGCGGGTGAGATTCACGCAGATGGAAAAAGATTTTCTCGAAAAAGTCGCCGAGCGCCTGATGCTTTCCCCGCCGCCGGAGTGAGAAAGGTTTTTAATATTTTCCACGAATCTGATTGACGCCCGAGGGTGTTGAATGATGAGTAGTTGATTTCGGTTGCTTTGGTGCAATGCGATAATGGCGGCTATTGGCCTGCGAGAAGTCTGAAGGAATTATGAGGAAACAAAAGATGTTCATGGTACGAACAGCAAGTGTGTTATTGGCTGTTATGGTTATGGTTTTTCCGGCGTTCGGCCTCGCCGACGACGAACGTAAGGCGACCAAAACCCCACCCAATGCGACGGCGGAAAAGGTCGAGGCCGGATACAAGCCGGTCAAGCCCGGTACCGTCCGTATCTGGGACACCAACAAGAAGTACAAGATGAGGAGTCCCATCGGTCAGTGCATGAAGGACAAGCCAAAATGGTCGCCCGTTCCCTTCGGAAAAACCGACTACAAACCACGCGGCGACATAATACTCGAAAACGAGTACTTCTTCCTGTTCTGGAACAAGGGATATGCCGTCCGCCTCATAGCCAAGTTGGCTAATAGCAAGGGTGGCATGGTCGATAACAAGATATACAAGGTGTACCAGACTAAAAGTGGCCGGCGGAACTTCGGAGGCGGCACAGGCACCAGCGCCCCGAAGATATTGAAGTACACCAGCACAGAGATCCTCATCGAGCACGCCGGCGAGGTAGGCAAGGCCGGTTCCGGCAATAAGCCAGTCGTAACGATCTACCGCATCCTCGGCGATAAGTGCTGGCTGGAGGTCAGGTCGGTCAAACGGGTCAACCAGCAGGGAATGCACGGGAAAAGCCGTATCTGTGCATTCCTCAACAGTAAGTCCGACGAATACATCCTGGACGGAAAGAGAGCCACCTGGCCCGGAAGCAGCAACAACAGACACGCCAAGCCCGACACCATAGGGATAATCAACTTCCACAGAGGCAGAACACCCCATGGCTTAATGTGGTTTATGACCGCACCACCCGGATTCGAAAAGTCCAAACTGACCTACCTGGGACACCACGTTGACCGGTACTGGGAAGACGAATTCCCCCCGAACGACAGGCCCAGTTGCGGAGCGCAGTACGTCCAAATGAAAGACAAGGTCATCATCGCCGTACTCAACCGCAAAGGCCACTGGGAGCGCGAGGACGTCCTCAAACCTATCGCCGCAGGCGGAACCTACACCACTAAATTCAAAGCGCCTTTCCCCGGAAAGTGGCGGCTAATCGGCTTTGTGGTGGAGGATAAGAACTATAAGCCGCGTCCGAGGGTTACATCTTCGAAGATTCCCGAATCCTTCAAGACGCCGATTAATGGAAAATATCACTACAGCACTGTTGAGATAAAGAAGGCCGGTGAAACCTTTACCTTCAAAAGCCCGGTGGCCGGCGTAATTGACTACCTGCTGATATATTTACAGGATCGGACAAAGAACACGCCCAAAGACGTCTTCACCCCGATGGGCGTTTATCGCCAGACCATTCTGGGCGAGAATGCGAAAAAGACCGAAGGTGAAACCGCGCCGGAGGTCATAAAGAAGATTAAGATCAAGATAAAATTGATTCGGTAGCAGCGGACTGTTGTCGAATGTCCATATGCGTCAATGAATATTCGGATTCGGTTGCAAGGTGCAATACGCTAATGGTGGCTATTGGTCTGCAAGAAGTCTGAAGGAATCATAAGGAGATAAAAGATGTCCAAGGTACGAGTAGCAAGTGTGTTATTGGCTGTTATGGTTTTGGCTTTTCCGGCGTTCGGCCTCGCCGCCGATGAGCGTAAGGCGACCAACATCGCGCCCACTCCCGGAATGGAGCAGGCCGGCGAAGAAAAAGTGTCCACAGGATGGACAGGCAAGTTGCCGAAGGGGTGGGGATGCTACGATAACACCCCCGCAGAAGTGGGTATTTCCGACAAGATATATCACAGCGGAAAATGCAGCGCCTATCTGAAGATCACTACCTTCAAAGGCGACGGCCGCACCCACACCGCCATAACCGTAGGGAAAACCCGAGGCTACGACAGCCCCGACGCTATCCCCGTCAAGCCCAATACGAAGTATCACTATTCCTTCTACATCAAAGGAGTAGGCTTTACCCGAAAGATAGTCGTCAACCCGTGGGGCTTCAAGGCCGACGGCTCCGGTCGAGACCGGGATTTCCCTTCTATACAACTGGTTCCGACGGGAAAGTGGACGCATTACGTCGGTTCGTTCACCACCAAGGCGGAAACCGGACGGGTCGTATTGATGTTCAAGTTCTACGGTATGAAGGACAAGGACGTTAAACCCGGCGCGGTATTCTTCATCGACGACGTCTATCTGGGCACCAGCGAATCAGCCGCGAAGGCCGAAGTCCCCGCCGCCGGGACAGACGCTGCAGTACCGGTCATAAAATCGCCCGAAGAAATCAAACTACCCCCCGGCACGCTCGTCGGATACAAGCCGGTCAAGCCCGGAACCGTCCGAATCTGGGACACGAATAAAAGGTACACTCTAAAACGCCCCGCCAGTCGGGTCTGGGAAAATAGACCCAAGTGGTCGCCCGTCCCCTACGGGAAGACCGACTACAAGCCACGCGGCGACCTGATACTCGAAAACGATTACTTCTTCCTGTTCTGCTTCACGAATAAGGGCGATGCCATCAGCCTCATGGCCAAGTTGGCGGACAGCAAGGGCGGCATCGTCGATAACGAGATATACAAGATCTTCCAGACCAAAAGGGGCACCCGCAATTTCGGACACGGTACGATCGGCGACCCGAAGATATTGAAATACACCGAAAAAGAGGTAATCATCAAGCACTCCGGAAAATCAAGGAAAGCCGACCGGCCGGTTACGACAACCTATCGCATTCAGGGCGAAAAGTGCTGGCTTGAGGTCAAACCCGTCAACTACGTCAACCAGCAGGGATTGCACGGGAAAAACCGCATCTGCGCATTCCTCAACAGCAAGTCCGATGAACACATCCTGGACGGAAAGAGAGCCACCTGGCCCGGCCACAGCAACAACCGCCACGCCA
>JAUVIQ010000037.1 GCA_030592655.1 Planctomycetales bacterium
GAATCGACAGGATGGCCAGACAATTGTTATGATAACTCATTCAGAAGCGTTGGCCCAAATCGCAGAACGGGTCGTCTATATGAAAGATGGAAAAATCCTCGACGAAAATCACTGAAACAGAGTGGCACCTTCAAGCGTAGCGGAACGAAGTGGAGCGAAGCTTGTGGGTGCAACCCACCAATTGCATAAAAGATGGAAAAATCATCGACGAAAATCACTGAACCGCCAGCCGATGAATCCGACGGGCTGAGCGTGAAGCGCTGGCTGGCGGCCTATATCGCTTATCTGCTGGCGCTGGTTATCCCCGCGACGGTAATGCTGAGCCGGATGGGCGTCTCCTGGCGGGAGTTCTTCGCCGACCCGCGCGGCGCAACGTCAGCAGCGGGGCCGGCGCTGAAACTGCTCATCTTCGCAATCTACATCTCGCTTGCCTGCACCTTTTTCCCCATCCCGACCGGCTGGATCGTCTCAATCCTCGCCACCCGGCAGGTGGGACTGTCCGACAGCCTGATTATCACCACCCTGCTGGTGGCGAGCGTCGGGGCGTTCGCCTCGATGGTCGCCAACCTGCACGATTTCCACCTTTTTACGCTGGTTCTGCGGCATAAGGGTGTCGCGCGGGTTCGCGGGACGAAATTTTACGACCGTGCCGCACGATGGTTCAGCCGGAGGCCTTTCGCGCTGCTGGTGATATTCAATATCCTGCCGATTCCGATTGACGTAATTCGTATGCTGGCGGCGACTTACCGTTATCCGCTCCGACCGTTCGCTGCCGCTAATTTCATCGGACGATGGATACGCTACGCCGTAATCGCCTCTGTTACGTTCGTTATGGGCGATCAGGGCTGGTTAATCGCCGCCGCGTTGTTGGCGGTAGCGATAATCTTGGCGGGAATAAAGGTTGGCGGGAAACTTTTCACCCGCCGCAGCGTCTAATACGTTGGAGCATAAATCTAATGCGCTTACGAGCCGCGACTGTAAAGGAGCGGTCATTAAGACTTTCGCATTTGTCTGACCGCTCCCTCACGGTCGCGGCTCGTAAGGCGCTCGGCATTGGCTTGCCGTTCGGCTCTGTTGTACTATTGATACCATGCAGTAACGCATAATCAGAAAGGCGAACCAAATGAAACACCGCATCCCAATAATCGCACTGTCGCTGCTTCTTACCTCCTGCCTCACCGCAGAACCAACAACCCAACCCGCCACGCAGCCAGTCTCCGCCCCAGTCAATCGGGTGGTCGGAAAGGTCATTAAAGGCTTGCAGGCACAACTGACCGCCAACAAGACGAAGCATAAACTCGGCGAGGATGTTTCCGTAACATTGACGATTCGCAACGTGTCGCAAAAGCCCGTTACGCTGAGAGAGCATCGCGACAAGGTCTACGGCTACTGCTTCTTCACTCATTTCCTCATCAAGTGCCCGGACGGAAAGACGATTGTCCTGGGAGACCCCCCTGGGGACTACAAGGCATTCCCCATGAGAAAATTATCCTTTCCGCGTTCGCGAATTTTGCGGCAGCAGGAGGCATACACGTTCACTACCACGCTGAACTCCTGGCATGTGTCGCATTCGCTGGGCTCTTTCGGGTTCGTGCCCGGAACATATAAAATCCGTGCGGAATACTCTGTCCCCGCTTTGAAGGACGGTTGGACCGGAACTCTGTCGTCCAACACGATAGACATTCAAGTCAGCAAGGAACAGGCGTGGCGCAACAGGAATGCTATTTTATGGGGCCCGGTCAGCCGCGGGCTTCGTGTGGGATTGGCTACCGACAAGGTTATCTACGGTGGCAATGAGCCCATCAGCGGAAGGATGCTGATTGAGAACGTAACGAAGTCCCCGATAGAAATTGCGCAGAGGATGAGCGTCCTGTGGGAGGGAACCACCGGTGGGACGTATCATTACGTTGAAATAACCGCGGGCGACGCTGTAATCCCGCAGGAGAAAGGGGGCGGTGTGTTGTTGGGAGCGGGCAAACGCATAGAAACCAGATTTGACGTCAGGAAGTTCCTGAAAGACTATGCTGTCCGCCCGCCGATGACGATGGAAATCAAGGCATCTGCCGCAACCACCCGGTCCCCCTCAGCGCTCGGCGTATTGGTCTGCTCAGCACCTGTGCGAATTCTCGTTGTGAACGATCCTCCGTCGCCCGCCACGAAACCGGCGGCTGAAACCCAAATGAGTCAAATTGCGCAAAAGCGGCTTCGGCAGAAAGTACCAAAAATTACTTTCAATAAAAATAAACTCGCAGACGTCATCCAGTTTTTTCGAGAATTCTCGAACCTGGATATCGTAGTGAACTGGAAGTCGTTGGAATCGGCAAAGATCAGAAAGGTTACGCCGGTCACCCTGAACCTGCTTAATCCCTCCATGAAAGATATCCTGGAGGGGATACTGAAGAGCGCCGGCAGCAAAGTCGCACCAGACTACGTCGTTGACGAAGAAGGCGTCATCACGATCTCGATGCCGAAGCATCTCCACCTGGGCTGCAAAATAACCCCGCCCGAACACCCCACCGAAAAGAGCCGGCGAACACACAAGACACTGATGAAGACGCTGCGAAAAATCGACCTTTCTGGTATTAAATTCGTACACGTGGTGCAGTATCTCCGCGAAGTCCTCAACGTCCGTATCGCGGTGGATTGGAAGGCGCTGAAATCGGTAGGGATTGACAAGAAAACGCTTATCAGCCCGCAACTGTCCAACGTGTCCGGCAAGAAGGTTCTGGAAAAGACGCTCGACCTCGCCGGCGGGTTGACCGAACTGTCATGCGTTATCGACGAAGAAGGCGTTATACAAATCTCAACGAAAAAACCCGATACAACCACTTCCGCCCCAGCCGTTGACCCGGCGGTGATGGCGATACTTAAGCGGCTTGAGGCGGCGGGGGAGAAATATCCCAATATCACAGCGAATATCGACTACAAAGTCGATATGCTTCAGACCGGCGACACCGAAAGCCGAACCGGAAGAGTTTATTATCAAGGCCCGACCGAAAAAACGCCGGCGAAGTTTCGCATCCACTTCGATACGCTCCGCCAGGGCAAAGGTCCGAAGATAAAGGATGTGGTCGATTATGCATTCGACGGGGCCTGGCTGACCGTTCGCAAGGAGCGGATAAAGCAGATGAGCCGATACCAGGTGGCCCGGCCCGGAGAAAAGGTCAACCCGCTGCAACTGGGCAAAGGCCCGTTCCCCGTACCCTTCGGCCAGAAGGCTGACACTGTTATCAAACATTTCCGACCGACCACGCGGCCAACCCGTAACACGGGCGTCTCGCTCGTGGATCGTAGCACGGGCGTCTCGCCCGTGAAAAAACATGGCCGAGACGGCCATGCTACGCTTAAAACCGATCCGAAGGACACCGATTACATCAAACTCACGACCCGCCGGCGGTATCGCAAGGAATTCTCGGTCGTCTGGCTGGAGATGTGGATCAGCCGCAAAACGTCGCTGCCGGTGAAAATCGTCGCAGAAGACCGCTCCGAAAACCAAACGACAGTTATCTTCAAGGACACCAAAACGCCGAAGAGTTTCGACAAAAAGATATTCACTCTCCCCCGCCCGCCGGCAGGGTGGGAATATCATGTCGAGAAGTTTAAGGGGCGGGTTAAACCATAAGATGCATGTAAAAAAACTGACGAAAAAAAACCGACGTCCCCTGGGGACGTCGGCGTTGGATAATGCGATGTTTTATTGTTTTTCGCGGACCGGAACCGCCTTTGGCGCTCTCGCCCGATGTCCCTGGAAACTCAGGATCGAGACATAGAAGAATCCGACGGCGAAGAGGATCATGAACGGAGCCGCCATTGCCGAGCGGATGCTCATGAGACTGGCGGCTGCACAGGTCGCCATGTAGATACCGTATCCCATTTCCACATAGGGCAGGATATGGCGTTTGGTTTTTCGAGCGGCTTCGGCGGCCTGTTTGTGCGTATGGTACTTATCCGTTCCAGCGCCGTACTTGGGCGTTCGCACGAATTCACTCTGCTTGCCGAAGATGGCCTCCAGCAGCGCCTTGGTGTTCGACAGGCAAATCCCAATCCCCAATGCCATAAGGAACGGGAGGAATTTCAGCACGCTTCGCCAATCGCGGAAGAGTTCATATTGGCTGGCGATGTAGAACACGCTGGCAGATACCGTCGCCAATGTGAAAACGGCCAGGTCGAAAATTACCCGCATCGACGAGCCTTCCTCCATCGGCAACGCCCGAACGCACATGGCTGGGAAAAGCAGCGTTACCAGAATCAGCACATAAAAATGCACCGAAAAACAGGTCAGCTGGAAGAACGCCTCGACCTTCGCCTTCAGCGGCGCTTTTGACAGAAGGACCTTGGGAAGCATCTTCATAGCCGTCTGCGCACCGCCTTTGGTCCATCGGAACTGTTGGGCCTTGAAGGCGTTCATCTCCGGCGGAAGTTCCGCCGGCGTGGTCAGTTCGGGAAGGAACACGAATTTCCATCCTTTGAGTTGGGCGCGGTACGATAAGTCCATATCTTCGGTAAGCGTATCGTGCTGCCACCCGCCCGAATCGGCGATGGCGCTTTTCCGCCACATCCCAGCCGTACCGTTGAAGCACATGAATCTGCCGCTGCGGTTGCGGGCGACGTGCTCGATGGCGAAGTGCCCGTCGAGATATATCGCCTGGGATTGGGTCAGAAGCGAATCGGTGCGGTTGATGTGCTCCCAGCGGGTCTGGACCGCACAAACCCTCTCGTCGGTGAAGTACTGGATGGCGTCCTTGATGATATGCTCGCCGGGGACAAAGTCCGCATCGAAAATGGCGACGAATTCGCCTGTCGCGGTCTTCAGGCCGTTTTCCAAGGCCCCGGCTTTGTATCCGACGCGATTGTCGCGGTGAATGAATTCAATATCGAAGCCTTTTGCCCGTGCGCGCTCCACGGCGGCAGCGGCAATTTCGACCGTATCGTCTGTGCTGTCGTCGAGAACCTGTATCTGGAACTTATCGCGCGGGTAATCTATCCGGCAGGTTTGTTCGATGATGCGTTCGGCTACGTATTGCTCGTTGTACATCGGCAGCTGGACGGTAATTCGCGGGAGTTGCTCGAACTGACCCGGTGCGCGAGGAGCCTTCCGGCGATGACGATAATACAGGTACACAAGCACGTATCGATGGAAGCCATAGAGACACACCATCACCAACGCGAAGGTATAGACCGCTATGAGAATTTTCTGTCCCAGTTCTAACCAGTTCATATATATATAGACCTTCACCCCCGTGATTTACCCCTATCCTAGAGGCCAGCGGTAGGCAAGGTCAAGAAATTTCCGGGAGGAAATGTGGTGACGGCGGTAATTATTGCGGATTGTGGATTGTGGATTGCGGATTCCAACAAGTCAGCGAGTGCATGGAATCCGCAATCCACAATCCGCAATCCACAATTGGAAAATTGGTTCAAACCTCGCACACCCAGACTCTTACCCCGTCGGATCGGGTGGTTTTTTCAGCGAATAAAGCGTAAGAACAGGTCGGTCCTTTGGAAATTCTTCGACGATTTCCCAGCCCGCAAATGTTTCCCGCAAACGCGCTGCCGACATCTCCGCAGGCCAACCGTAGGAATGCGACAGGCGGTCTATCTCCGACCATGATACCCATACGTGCGTTATACCCATCCGGCGAATCTCGTCGGCGACCTCGTCGGGCGAACCGCTCCGACGGAGAATTCCCGCAAGCGGATGCTCGTCGAAGACAGTTGCATAAACAGTATCGGCAGGTAAATAAAACGCCCTGGCCTCACCGATAAGCATTGTCGGCCCCGGTAAATCCACTCGATTGCATATCTGTTGCTGGGCGGGATGGTGAAAATAATTCCAGGCTGACGCGAGGTTCCATCCCGTTGCAGTAACCAGCAGCAGTACGGCAATTGTCCTGCGCAGTGCTCCCGCGTTCGATATGCGCCCCAGTCCGCAGGCAGCCAGTAGTGAAAGCGGCACAATCGCCGGCGCGAGGAACCGCGCCGGCATATCATGCGTAAAGAACATCCACACCAGCACCTGCATCACCAGCACGCCGAATATCGCCCAGTACCATGCTCCTGTTTCCCGCAGCCCGGCAAACATCAAAATAATCGCCACGCACGCAAGCAGCATAAGTGGTCCCGTTGCCGGCTGGGTGTCATAGGGTTTTTGACCCGACACGAAGGCGAAAAATCTTTCAGAGCGGGAAGGCTGTCGCTCCGGGGGTTTATAGTCCGCCGGTTTCGGAACGGGCCGGTGGTATCCCGGTGCATGCCCGTCGCGCCAACGGGCAGCGGATTCGTCGGAAAAATGCCCCTGCCCGAATATTTTCGTCGCCAGTGGAAAGACCGGATTAGCCGTAGCGATGGTATTGCGAATCAGCCAGGGCGAAAACAACACAATCGCCATACCGGCCGATAGTACCACGTGGGGAATCCGACGCCGATGACGAACCATCGAAGCGATAAGCATTACCGTCAGCACCGGTCCGGCGATCAGTCCGACGCTCAAATACTTCACCGCACAGGCCGCTCCGAGCATCGCACCGATAACTACCGCCGATTTCACGGATGGTTTGGTCAGCCACTGCCTTACCCACAACAGCGCCAAAGCCAGGTAGCAGAACTGCGCCGGTTCGACCATCGCCAGGCCCGATAAGTAAATCATCCACGGCGCAGTCGCCAGCAGCACCGCCGCCGCCCGCCCACGGAAATGTTTCCGCAAAGCGGTCTGCGACAAACCTGTACCACCGAAAACGCCGACTATTGTTATCACACTGAACAGGCCGACCATCAGTTTTCCCAGGTGCATCCCCTCATATGGGCCCCCGCGAAGGCACATGCCCAGAAGAAACAGCATCTCGACGCCGAGCGGATAGTGGCTATAGACGTTGTGGTTCAGCGTGGTTACGGACCCGGCGTTATAATACTCGCGTGGTAGCTGGAGGTGATATTCCAGCACGTCGTAGGAGTCCATTGTCAGGTTTCCAATCCATCCCGGCGGCATGGTCGCTCCTGCCAGCCAAAGACCCGCCGCTATTGCCGGCAGCACCCACAGAAAACTAATGACGGTGGATTTTCCCGGCAGATTCAGCGTCTTGAGCGTTCGCCGGGACTGAACTGCCGCCAAAACCACGCCGGCGCAAATCACAGGCCACCACAGGTACATCGTCAAAAGCCCGCCCGCCAACGAACCGACGATCAGAACCGCCGTCGAAAGCATCCAGAGTCCCAGCCCAGCCGCCGTCGCCAGGCAAAGCAACCTCGGCGATTGCCCGGGTCTGAAAAAACGCAGTACCGCCCATCCATATCCCCCGGCAGCGACAAGCACCAGCATCGCTATGGCTCCATCGGTCAGGATTATTACCAGCGCGTTGGCGAATTCCGCCACTGAACCGAGCGCCAAACCAAGCGTTACCAACGCCGCAGCCGGTAGCAGCACAGCCAGGACCCATACAGGAACTTTCCCGATTTTGTCGCCTTCTGTGTTCACGAAAGCACACAATATACCGTCAATGGAACTTTGACAACGAATCCGAGGTAATCTGTTGTTGTTATTTGCGACGGATATTGTTTATACTCGTCGCCTCTTGAAAGGAAATTACGATGAAACGAAGTATCTGCGTTCTGGTTTTTACGGGATTGGTTTTGGCGTCTTTTTGTTCCGGGCAGAAGCCTTCGACCCGTCCTGCCCCTCCTGCCAGTCAACCGAGCGCCGCCGCCGTCGCACTGACGAAGATGAAAGCGCTGATGGAGAGACCTCGTAACATGCCTCGCGACGCCGATCCCGTCCCGATAATGAAGCAGCGTCTTCCGAAGGCGCTGGTAGCCCTGGACGAGATGGAGCAGAAGTATCCCAAGGCCAGGGAACTCCACGAAGCCAGGTTGATAGGCGCTATCGCCGCTATTCAATTAGCGCAAATAAACAAAGCCCCGGCTATGGCTGAACGCGCAAAGCGGATCATCGGTAAAATCCTCGCTTCGGATGCTCCGGTTCAGATCAAGCTCAACGCCGATGCGCACCTGTTGCTTCTGAATATCAGGCCTGTCCGCGACGCTACGACCATGCCGGCGACACAACCGGCGAAAGTGGACACTACGAAACTCATACTGCAATTCACCAAGCGTTACGCCAAAACCGACCAGGCAGTCGAGGCCGTTACGATCGGAATGCACATAGCCAAAATTGCCGGCGACCGGAAAACATTCGATGAACTGCTGCAACACCTGGTGAAAGATCATTCAGACAATCCGCTGGCCAAACCTATTCTTCGCCAACAGGGAAAAAGCCCCGACGTCGGGAAACCGTTCACCGCGACACTGACGAAACTCGACGGTACGAAACTGAACCTGCCGAAGGACCTGTTGGGCAAGGTAGTCGTAATCGACTTCTGGGCCACAGGGTGCGTGCCTTGCGTCAGGGCGCTCCCCCACCTGAAATCCTTGTACGCCAGGTATAAATCACGCGGCGTGGAAATCGTCGGTATCAGCCTCGACAGGGACTCACAACGGCTCAAGGCGTTTGTCGCGGCCAATAGATTGGATTGGATTATCACGTACAGCAGCGAGGTTGGGGGCGAGCCGGCCGCACGAAAATACGGTATCCGAAGTATTCCCAGTATCTGGGTAATCGGAAAAGACGGGAAGGTCGTCTCCGACAACGCCCGGGGAAAACTGGCCGAAACAATCGAAAAGGCGCTATCGACCACAATTACCAAACCGACACCGACGACCATGCCGGCGAAAAAAGCAGATAAATAATGAACCGCATCCTGAACATCCTGCTGATAGCCCTTGTGATCGGGATCGGCGGGTGCAAATTCGGTAAAGACAACGCCGATTCACCGCAGCCGCCAAGTCCGTCCGTCCGAGCGGCAAGGAACGAGCGAATTGAGCAACTCAAAGAAGAACTGGACATTCGGGACAAGCAGATTGAAGAACTCCGCAACCGCGCCGCTCAACTCGCCAGACAGATTAAAAAATTGGAATTCATGAACGATCAACTCCAAAAGCAACTTGAAGCGGTCGGCGACGCGCCTCGCCGGCGCGACGAATTCAAGCGGCAGGTCGCTGAAAAGCAACTGGAAATCGACCGCCTGAAAAGTCAAATCAAGCGATTGAAACGCGCCCTCGCTCCGGCGACCGGACCGGACCAGGAATAAGTCTTTTTACCCTCCGATATGCGAATCGTAGTTACCGGACAAGTTGGTATAGACAAAAAGGCCTTTCTTGAGCGGGCCGTTGCAGCAGCCGAACGCGCAGGCGTCGCCGTTACGCTCTGCAACGTCGGCGAGCGAATGTACGCAGAGGCCCCGGACGTACCCGCCGGGAAAATCCTCGACCTGCCGCTGAGCCGGTTGAACAGCCTCCGACGAAGCGTCTTCAAGGACATCCTCGCCGTCGGCGCATCCGAAACCAACATTATCGTCAATACCCACGCCACTTTTCGCTGGCGACACGGGCTGTTTTATGCATTCGATTACGACCTGATGGGCGAACTGTCAGCCGACCTGTACATTACACTGGTCGATAACATCGACCGCGTACACGCCCGCCTGCTGCGCGACGGGCACACGAACCACACGCTCAAGGATCTGATGGTCTGGCGGGAAGAGGAAATCCTGGCTACCGAACTGCTCAGCCAGATTGTTCGCGGGCATGGGCGATTTTACATCCTCGCCCGTGGCCTGGGCGACGAAGCCGAAAACGAACCGGCAGAGATGCTCGCAAGGTTCATCTCGCCGGGTAAATGGAAGAAGGCCTATTTGAGTTTCCCGATGACCGGCATCGACGATGTCGAGACAATCTCGCAGATTCGGCAGTTTCGCACCGAGATGAAGCGGCATTTCATCTGCTTCGATCCCGGCGACCTTGAGGAAAAACACCTTTGCACACTGGCGCTGTCAGCCGCTGAAGCCGGCGACCGCTTCGTTACGCTTCCCGCATGGGATGCTGCGCAAAACGTGGACGGCAAGGAAATACGCATCGAGACCACCGAACTGCTGGCGATCCTGCCGGACATTGACGGGCAGATTTACGCTCGCGATTTCAAACTCATCGACCAGTCCGATATGATCATCTCGCTGATACCGGCCATTCCCGCCGGCGACGGGTCGGGCGCACGTCCGGGCATCTCGTCGGGCGTCGAGCGCGAACTCCAGCACGCACACGAAGCCGCCCGGGACGTCTTCGTCATCTGGACCGCCCAGGCAGAGCCATCACCGTTCATCACCGAAACGGCCACCAAACTGTTCCGCTCGACAGGCGAGGCCGTCGAATTCTTCCGGAAAATAAATTACATCCAGGAAACCCACCCGGGACGATTATTTGGGTGAACGAAGATTACCGGATGAACTCCAGACTGATAGTTGTCAATACCCGGGCCGGCCGAGCAGGGCCGAGCGATGCACTCCACAAAAAACCAGGCCTATGCCTCCGACGACGATCAATCCGTAACCGCTCCACTTCAACACAGTTGCGATTACCGCACGAGAATCTGTAGGCTCCTTTTGTTGATCTTCGACAAGCGGCTGCGGAATGTCGGGCTTCGGCGACGGAGAGCAGAAGGACCCCGCCACGTTAAGGATCACCCCTAACACTAAACACGCTAAAAAGATTTTTACTTTCATCTGCGTTTCCTCGTTCGCGTTGTTCGCGGCTTATTTCTTTTCTGTTTTGGCGGCTCGTTGCCTTTTAGTTCGGCGATTTGGTCGCGGATGGCGGCGGCTTTTTCGAATTCGAGGTCTTCTGCCGCTTCGAGCATCTCGGCCTCCAGTTCGGCGATGACCTGCTCGCGGTCGTATTCGTCCTCGCTCGCCCCGACGGCCTGGCGGGCGGTCCGGCGGGCGGAAATCTGGTCACTCAACGCAGTACGAATGGCCTTGACAATGGTCCGCGGTGTTATCCCATGCTCGGCGTTGTAGGCTAATTGCGTCTCGCGCCGCCGGTTGGTTTCAGCCATCGCTCGCTGCATCGAGCCGGTAATCTTGTCGGCATAAAGAATGACCTGTGCGTCCACGTTTCGAGCGCATCGGCCTATCGTCTGGACCAGCGCAGTCTCGGATCGCAGGAACCCCTCCTTATCGGCGTCGAGTATTGCAACCAGCGAGACCTCCGGTAAGTCCAGGCCTTCCCGCAGCAGGTTCACGCCGACCAGCACGTCGAATTTCCCCTCGCGCAGGTCGCGGAGAATGTCGATCCGGTCCAGCGTGTCTATCTCGCTGTGGAGGTATTTGCAGCGGAAGCCTTCGGTTTCGATGTAGGCAGAGAGGTCTTCAGCCATGCGTTTCGTCAGCGTGGTTATCAGCGTCCGCTGCTTCGAGGCAACTCGCTTGCGGATTTGCTCCAGCAGATCAGCCACCTGGTCGGTGGCCGGCCTGACCTCGATTGGCGGATCGACCAGCCCCGTCGGGCGGATAATCTGCTCGACGACTTCTCCGCCGGTCAGGTCCAGTTCGTAAGGTCCGGGCGTAGCCGAGACGAAGACGACCTGCTTCCAGATGGCTTCGAGTTCGTCGAATCGCAGCGGTCGGTTGTCCATCGCCGACGGCAGGCGGAAGCCGTGCTCGACGAGAACCTCCTTGCGGGAGCGGTCGCCGTTGAACATTGCGCGGAGTTGCGGGACGGTCGCGTGCGATTCGTCGATCATCAGCAGGAAATCGTCGCCGAAATAGTCCATCAGCGTGTACGGCTTCTCGCCGGGGTTTCGCCCGTCGAGGTGGCGGGAATAGTTCTCGATTCCGGGGCAGTACCCGACCTCAACCATCATCTCGATATCGTATCGCGTCCGGGCCGAGAGGCGCTGCGATTCGAGCAGTTTTCCGGCATTGCGAAGTTCTATAAGGCGGGCGTCGAGTTCGGCCTTGATGCTCACCGCCGCCCGTTCGAGCGTTTCAGCCGGCGCGACGTAATGAACAGCCGGGAAAATAAACGCCGATTCGACGCTGCTTAGCGCCTCGCCGGTGGTCGGGTGAATCAGCCGCACAGCCTCAATCGCGTCGCCGAACATCTCGATGCGATAGGCGAATTGCTCGTAGGCAGGATAGATTTCGACCGTGTCGCCTCGGACTCTGAACGTTCCGCGTCGGAAGTCGATGTCGTTGCGGTCGTATTGCATATCGACGAATTTCCGCAGCAGTTCGTCGCGCTCGATGTAGTCGCCGACGCGGACGGCTGCGACCATTTCCTTGTACTTTTCCGGGCTTCCCAGGCCGAAGATGCACGAGACGCTCGATACGACGACAACGTCCCGACGGCTCATCAGACTCGTGGTGGCCGAGAGGCGGAGGCGGTCGAGGTCTTCGTTGCGCGAGGCGTCTTTTTCGATGTAGATGTCGCGTTGGGGGATATAGGCTTCTGGCTGGTAGTAATCGTAATAACTGACGAAGTATTCGACGGCGTTTTCGCCGAATAACTCTTTGAATTCCTCGTAGAGTTGGGCAGCCAGTGTTTTGTTGTGCGAGATAACCAGCGTCGGCTTACCGATATTTGCGATGACGTTGGCCATTGTGAACGTCTTGCCGGAGCCTGTAACGCCCAGCAGGACGTTATGCTTATCGCCAGCGCGTATTTTTCGCGTCAACTGCCCGATAGCCCCCGGCTGATCCCCAGTCGGCTTCATGTTCGAGATGACTTTCAATTCCGGCATAAAGTCCTCACCACGTCCGATGAGATTGACAGCGTTGCATTATATCAGGATGACCGCTGAGTCTTGCCGGTTTATTAGATACTTTTAAAGAGGGATTTTATCTTGACAATTCGGCGGTTTCCGATATAATTGTCTTCTGCTCATTCTTGAGGAACAAAGGAGAACGTGGAACATGTCGCTCTTAATTTTCAGAAAAGTCTCAACAGCATCAATTGTGATCGGGTTGTTCACGCTGGTCTTCTCTTCCGCCGGCTATGCGGACATTGTGTACAGCAGCGGTCAAAGCGATGGTTATCTATATGCGTATCACTTTTCGTGTCCTCCCTTTCCTCCCAACTCGGTCTCATATGCCGACACGACCAGCGAGATCATGAAGGTGTACAAGAATCTCCAGTTCGGTCCACCCACGATATCCACAGAAGAAAAGCCGATCATCGAGTTCCCCGTCGCCGATTTCAGCGGGTGGACCGTTAGTTCAGCCGTCGTGCATTTGTACACTTTCGGGCCCTCCGACGTCCATCTTAACTTCATTTACTACGGAGAGGGCGACGGTATCGTCCAGCTCAGCGATTTCAGTGCACCTCCCGTTGAGAACATTCAGGATTTTTCATCGGACGAGGGATGGCTTCAGTTCGACGTAACAAGCGCCATGCAGTCGGCCGCTGACAACGGCTACGAGTGGGTCGTCTTTAGTTTTTCTCCACCTTTTGGTTCTTGTGCTGCCGGCGGTTTCGCTGCTTCGGAAGATCCTGCCGGTCGCGGCCCGTGGATGGAGGTCGTTCCCGAGCCGGGCACGTTCAGCCTGATGGCGCTCGGACTGCTTGCGCTGATAAAGCGGCAAAGACGCAACCATCTGAAACACGTCGGTCTGTAGGGCGAGCCAACCGGCCGGTCCCTACAGCCAGCCATACGGCCCCATACGGGCAAGCAGCCCGTCTGGGCGGAATGCTCTGCAATAAATGTTTCGCGGTAGCGCATCGCCGCTTACGGGCCCAGATCGGCCTTGACCTTCTCCCAAGGGATTGAACCTTCTTCCTTGAGCGCCTCACGGGCTGCTTCGATGTCCATCCGGTCTTCGAGTTCTTCCAGGAGGTCCATATCCTCGGTGGGGACCACGGCGGCGACGTTCTTTCCGCGACGGGTTATGACGATCCGCTCGTGGCCATAGGCAGCGCGATTAACAATCTCGGCGAACTCGCTCCGGGCCTTGGTAACACTCATATGAGTCATATCACACACTCCATTTCAGGTTTTCGCAACGTACAGTTCGTACATTCAGTACTATACGTACAATTGTCGATCAAAAATCTCCGCCTGTCAAGGTATTCTCGCGGGAAATTTCGCTTCTCCTGTAGTATCCTACCAATTATGTCGAAGACATCGCAGATATTGATGGGGATGTATGAGGCTGCGAGGGCGCGGTTTGGGCATCGGGGGTGGTGGCCCGGGGACGGGGCGCTGGAGATATGCGTCGGGGCGATACTGACGCAGAATACCAACTGGACGAATGTCGAAAAAGCGATAGCGAATCTCAACGCCGACGGGTGTATGAGCGTCTCGGCGCTGCACGCTAAACCGCAAGCGGTTTTGGCGGCGCTTATCAAACCGGCGGGTTATTTCAATGTCAAAGCGAAGAGAGTGAAAAATTTTATCGCGCACGTTCACGAAACCTTCGGCGACGACATTGAGGCGTTTCTTGACCGGTCGGTGGCGACGCTGTGTGAGGAGTTGCTTTCGATTAACGGCATCGGGCGCGAGACTGCCGACTCGATGATCCTCTACGCCGCCGGTAAAGCGACTTTCGTCGTCGATACCTACACCTATCGCATCCTGCTTCGCCACGGGTTAATCGACAGCGATTACGATTACGAGATGATTAAGGAACTGCTCGAATCGTCCCTGGTCGAAGATGTCGAACTTTACAACGATTTTCACGCCCAGTTCGTCGCCGTCGGTAAGCATTATTGCAAACCGAAAGCCAAGTGCGCAGACTGTCCACTGGAACATCTGCCGCACGACCCGTCGGCCGGATTGGAATACGGCTGAACGGGTTTTGACGAAAAGCCGATTATGCGGTATAATCCACATTGTCGAATTATCAAATCGATCATCTCATACAAACTGGGAAAGGGCTGATTCATGAAACGGAGCCTGGTTGCTGTTGTCGCGGCGGGTGTTTTACTATCTCTTGGGGTTTCGGTCTTTGCCGACACGCTGAAAACCAAGGACGGACGGGTTTTCGAAGGCAGAGTTATCGAGCAGGGCGACGATAAGGTTATCTTTGAGGTTCATCGTTTCGGAGCGACGATGAGGATGACTTTTCGACCACAGGAGGTCGCCGGTATAACCAAGGGTGAAATTAAGACCAAGCCGGTCAAACCGGTCAAGCCCAAAAAGAAAGCCTCGACGATCGAGATCCCCCCGGAGCCGAAGGCGCCGCCGATTGTCAAGTATGACAAGCCGACATATTACATCATTCCATTCGAAGGCAAAGTGGGTACGAAGGTTTTGGCTACGTATCTGGAGCGATCCTTCGAAGACGCGCTGAAACGCAAGCCTACTGTTGTATTGATTATGTTCGATTCGCCCGGCGGGTTGGTCCAGGAAGTGAGCAAACTCGTTGCGGTGATAAAAAAGTACAACGGCCGGCTGAGAATAGTCGCTTACGTGCGGAGCGCGCTGTCGGCTGCGGCGATAACCTCTCTGGCGTGCAAGGAGATTTACCTTGAGCCCCAGGCGATTTTCGGTGCGGCGACCGCCTACAAAACGACCGCTTTCGGTATGCCCAAGGCGGTTTCTGAGAAGTTCCAGTCGGTCTGGCGTGCCCAGGCCCGCGTCGCCGCGGAAATCGGCGGACACAGCCAGATGATTGCCGAGGCAATGATCGACGCCAGGATGGAACTGACTTTCACCAGGGAAACCAACGGTGATATTATCATTGAGCCGGGAGGCCTGAACACAAATCGAAGCCGCAAGGGTAAGGGTGCCCCAAAGGTGCTCACCACCAAAGGTAAATTACTGACGCTGACGGCAAGTGAAGTCGTTGAATGTGGCTTGGGCAATGGTGTTGTTGACGGTTACAAGCAACTCGGTAAAAAGATAGACTTGACCGGTTGGGTCGAGTGTAAGGGGCATGCTGTTGGCTTGGCCGAGCATTGGAAAAAGGCGCTATCGGCCTACATGAAGGGAATTAACGACCTGGGGATAGAATTTAACCGGAATATGAAAAAGGCGATGGAGAATAATCCCGAAACACCAAAGATTCCCTACAGATACTACAAAAGGACCGGAAAATTCGCTCCGGAGTCTCGTCGGCGATGGCGGAATCATTCCCGAAAACAGGCAATCTGGTTGTTGAAAGCGGAGAAGAACATCACCGAAGCGATCAAAATGGTCCAAAAACTCGAACAACTCTCCAGCGTTGCAGAAAACCTGGAAGGCCTGCGCAAGCACATCAATAACGCCCGTATGGACGTTATTAGCAACATGAACAAGAAAGGCCCCGACGGCTGATAAGTCCAGCGGACTCGCCGGATCGAAACCTTCAAAGACACAAGCCCAGGCAAGGGAGATACCGTCATGCGGACAACTATTGCAATTCCGGTGGTTGCGATATTGGTTGTTGCGGTTTTATTTGTATTTATCGGAAACGGAGCCGACCCTGTTTCCGTCGGCCAGACGTCCACCCGGAATTCCCCTTGCAGTACGCTCGCTGATTTGAGCGAAATTGCAGGCTGGCGGGGCGCTGCGGTCAATTCGCCCGATACGTTCCGGTTCGTAATTCTTTCGGACCGCACGGGCAGGCACATCCCCGGTCTGTGGGCCCAAGCCGTCAAGGAGACCAACCGCCTCAAGCCCGATTTCGTTATGTTCATCGGCGACCTGATAGAGGGATACACCAACGACGAGAAAAAAATCCGCCGCCAGTGGACCCACATCGACGCGATAACGCAAAGGCTCGACGCGCCGTTCTTCTATTGCCCCGGAAACCACGACGTGATGCCGGACGCCTGCCGGAAGATTTATACCCAACTGCACGGCGTCAACGGTAAGGCGTGGTACTCGTTCGATTATCGCCGATGCCATTTCCTTATCGCCGACAGTTCAGCCATGATCGGAAAGGACAAAAAACTCGCCGAGGAGCAGTGGGCTTGGCTGAAAAAGGATCTCGCTGGCGCTAATAAGGTCTGCGAGCACGTCTTTGTCTTCATTCATCACCCGATGTTCTCCGGTAAGAGCAGGCCGCACTGGAAGCGTCTGCGGGCGATGCTGGATGCGGAGAAGACGACCGTCTTTTCAGGGCACTGGCACACTCTCAGTTACGGCCTCCAGGACGGAGTTTCGTATTATGTTCTCTCTGCCACTGCGGGCGGTTCGGGCGGTGCGCTGGCCAAGCCGAACCGCAAGGCCGGCGAGTTCCAGTCCTACGCTCACGTGGTGGTCGATGGGGGCAAAGCGACGATCTCGTTTATCCCGCTCGGAGAGGTCCTTCCGCACGATTTCGTCAACCGCAGTGATAAAAGATCATCAAATCCCTGATGGCGACAGCGATGGCGATGGCCGAAGCGCTATTGCAAACCGAAGGCAAAGTGCGCAGACTGTCCGCTGGAACACCTGCCGCACGATTTCGTCAACCGCAGTGGCAAATAAGAGGAGATACCGTTATGCCGAAGACTGTCATAATTCTGATGAGTGTGCTTTTATCAGGCCTGATCGGCTGCACGCCCGGCACCCCGACCGACTTGAGCGAAATTGCCGGTTGGCGGGGTGCAGCGCCCAATTCGCCCGATACGTTCCGGTTCGTTATCCTCTCGGACC